>MKUM01000033.1 GCA_001897825.1 Candidatus Amoebophilus sp. 36-38 | reverse complement strand
AAAGATTGCCGCTTGCAAGAGCCTGTACTCCTGCAGCTCCTATACGGTTGTCTCTCAAATTCAGGTAAGTGAGCGCAACAAGATTGCCACTAACAAGGATCTGCGCTCCAGCATCTTCTATGTTGTTGCCTTCTAAATCTAAATGCTTCATTCTAGTAGATTGAGAAAGAATGAGCATCTCTTGATTTCCTAATTGACACTTTTTAAGGATCATCCAGGTAAAAGGTGCTTTTAGCAGCGCCTGACAATCTTTTTCATCTAATTTCTTTTTTGATAAGTCCAGCGTTTTTTCTTCTCCTGCCATAAACGCAGCATCTCTCCACATATGGCAAACCAAAGAAGCTCTATGAAAGTTCTTCGGATCTAAAAATGACAAAATATAAGCTTGAAGCTCTATGGGTAGATTAGAAAATCCTGACCCCGCTTGCTGTGCCACCTCTATATCTTCTTGCTGATCAGTTATAATGATTTTGCCCTGTCCCACTTCTTGTTCTGGCTGTGAATCAACAGAATTAGGACTAACACCCACATGTTCGCAGTTCGCAAATAGAACTACACTTAATAACAGTTGAACTATTATTCTTTTATAAGTATGGGTATAATTTGCTTGGTGCTTATACATATCATTTTATTGTTGCTTCCTTATTGTAAGGGACCTATCAACCACCAAGTTATAGCTATTTCTTTATAGGACAACCCTTTATAATAAGATGTTCAGTTCTATTTCCAGGATGAAAATAGACAAAAACGTGGCATGTCGGTCAGCGACAATAGTCTTGCTTTCAACTTTAGAGTTCTAGTTTTATAAATTTTTTAGTTGCCCAGGCTCTCAAAGCTTTTTTACCCTCCTTCTCAATGTTGTTCTCTTTTAAATGTAGGGAAGTGAGAGCAGCAAGATTACCACTGACAAGAGCCTGTGCTCCGGCATCCCCAATTTTGTTCCATTCCAAATTCAGGTAAGTGAGCGCAGTAAGATTGCCATTTGCAAGGCTTTGTACTGCTGCATCTCCAATTCCGTTGCTACTAAAATCCAGATAAGTGAGCGCAGTAAGATTGCCATTTGCAAGAGCCTGTACTCCGGCAGCTCCTATGTTGTTGTTATACAAATCTAGGGAAGTAAGCGCAACAAGATTGCCATTAGCAAGAGCCTGCGCGCCAGCAGTTCCAATTTCGTTCCATCCCAAATTCAGGTAAGCAAGCGCAACTAGATTTCCCCTAGCAAGGGCTTGCACTCCTGAATCTCTAATCTCGTTGCCTTGCAAATCTAGGGAAGTCAACGCAGTCAGATCGCCACTAGCAAGGGCCTGCACTCCGGCAGCTCCTATAGTGTTATTCCACAAACCCAGGGAAGTGAGGGCAGCCAGATTACCATTAGCAAGGGCCTGCGCTCCGGCAGCTCGAATGTTGTTACCGCTCAAATTCAGGGACGTCAAGACCAAAAGATTGCCGCTTGCAAGGGCCTGAGCTCCGGCATTTCCAATCTTATTTCCAAATAAATTTAAATGCTTAATTCTCGCAGATTGAGAGAGTATGCAAATCTCTTGTTCTCCCAATTGGCATTCTCTGAGGATCAGCCAGGTAAAAGGAACTTTTAGCAGTACCTGACAATCTTTTTCATCTAATTTCTTTTTTGATAAGTCTAGCATTTTTTCTTCTCCTGCCATAAACGCAGCATCTCTCCACACATGGCAAACCAAAGAAGCTCTATGAAAGTTCTTCGGATCTAAAAATGATAAAATATAAGCTTGAAGCTCTATGGGTAGATTAGAAAATCCTGATCCCGCTTGCTGTGCCACCTCTATATCTTCTTGCTGATCAGTTATAATGATTTTGCCCTGTTCTCTTTCCTGGGTTGATTGTAAATCAACAGAATTAGGGTTAACACTCACATGTTCGCAATTCGCAAATAGAACTACACTTAATAACAGCTGAACTACTATTCTTTTATAGATATGGGTATAACTTGCTTGGTGCTTATACATATCATTTTATTGTTGCTTCCTTACTTATTAGAGTTCTTTCAAAACCGTCGCCTTTAAGCCCCTGGGTTCGTCAGTAATTTGCTCGAAATTCTCATTTACTATAATTAAACTCCGGTTCCTCACAAATTCCTTCCTGCCCAGCGAACAAAATTCTTGGTTTTGAAAGAACTCTATTATAAAATTACCAACTACCAAACTGCAATAATTCTTTTATACGACAATCTTGCATAGTAAGATAAGATTTTTTTCATTCGCACAGCAAACATTTAAAACTTTGCAAGTAAGTTAATTCTGATTTATCCGCGGGGATCTGTGCTTACAATCCCAAACTCAGCAGACCCTATTTAAAAATTTTCGATTTCTTCAGGCGGAATAATGAAACGCCACAGTTTATCTGTAGCCTTTTTGATGCCAATACGAGGTGTTGTTATATATTTTTTAGGTATTATTCCTTGTGTAAGATATGTATCCTGGCTAGTAACTAAATCAAGGTTATTGTGAGTTGTACTGATGCCTAAGTAGCGACAAATTTTACTAGGACCATCTAAATGTACATGGATCGATTTAATCCCCCGAATTAGAACTGCACTCGGTTGTCCTGGCGCTTCAGTAACAATATTCAGACAATGATACATTCCATAAATCAAGTACACATAAACATGACCAGGTGGTCCAAACATAATTTTTGAACAAGGTGTTAGGCCACGAGCAGCATGAGAAGCTGCATCATCCACACCTGCGTAGGCCTCTGTTTCAGTGATGATTCCTTCAAATGATCCCCAAACAAGTTTTTTTCCTAAAAGGTCTTGGGCTACTTCAACAACAGGACGATTATAAAAATCATACCCTAGTCTCACAGGCACATTCATTTAAAAGCTTTGACCAACACCTAACTTACCTGGTTTTATTAAGGAAGCTGTCAGTTTTTGCTGTACTACAATCGTAGTCGCGTTGGATTCAGTCAGATTATAAAACGTAATTTTTTCCTTTTGTGGTAAAAAAGACCAAAGTTCTCTAATCCACTCTTGAGCATAAGGGCCTTTAAACAGGCTACCTACTAAATAGACAGGCCAGTTAGGGCCTAAAGGTTTTTCTTCTTGCTGGGTTATCTCCAACCCAGACTTAACTAAATTAGCCAATTCCTGAGCCCCTAAACTTACGATAAAGTGCGCAACAGAATCTTTTTTACCATAAGCACATTCAAAAACTTTGGGACAAATAGCTGCTACCTGATCAGGTGTAATGGTTCCATTTTGTAATGGAGCAATCAATCGATACATTTCTTGTTGCTTGAAATGCGCTTTTAAAATAGGTGTTAAAGCTGTCTTTTTACCAAATCCCTTTTCTTCGGCAATAACTGCAGCAATAGCCTCTTTACCTATAAAAAATTTACTTCCTTTATCCCCCAAATACCATCCAAGTCCACCAACACGCTGTTGTCGACCCTGATTTTTAATAAATGTAATACAGCCTGTCCCAGCTATTATAACCGCTCCTCCTCTTGTCTCGCTCAAAAGGTTTTGTGCTATATCAATATCTGTTGTAACAGCAATCTTATCTGAATGGATACCCCACTGTTGAAACAATTTAACTAGTTGCTGACGGTTTTCTGCAACACCAGCCCCAGCAAAGCCAGCAACAACTGCAAAAGAATTTTTATCGAGTAATGACTTATCTGTTGAGACAAATTTAACCTGTTTCAAAAGCGATTCTAGGTATACTTGAACTACATCCCAGCCTAAATTCGCAATATTGCTACCACTACTGTAAACTTCTTGAACTTCTCCTTTTGCTCCCTGTAAAGGCATAATCTCTCCCTGAGAATTAACAACTTGTAGCGTTGTCTTAGTGCCTCCACCATCTATACATATAATGTATTTAGCATTGGGTATTTTTAAGTTATTTGCAGTAACCGGTTGACTAATGATAAAACAAAGAAGCAATACACTTAAATAAATTCTAAATATCATCATAACCTCCTTTTTTGTTTTTAAGTTATGTTTGAACAACTTTTAAGTAATCTATTTTAGTAAAGAAGCAGTCAATTTTTGCTGTACTACAACCGTAGTTGTATTTAATTCAGTCAGGTTCAGATTATGAATTGTAATTTTTTCCTTTTGTGGTAAAAAAGACAAAAACTCTTTGATCCATTCTTGGGCATAAGGGCCTTTAAACTGACCACCTATTAAATAAATGGGCCAGTTAGCATCTAAAGATTTTTCTTTTCCCTGCGTCATTTCCAGGCCGATCTTAACTAAGCTGGCTAATTCCTTAGCTCCTGAATTAACGATAAAACGTGCAACAGGATCTTTTTTACCATAAGCATATTCAAAAATTTTTGGAGAAATAGCTGCTACTTGATCAGGTGTAATAGTTCCATTTTGTAATGAAGCAATTAATCGATACATTTCTTGTTGCTTAAAATGCTCTTTTAAGATCGGCGTTAAAGCTGTCTTTTTACCAAATCCTTTTTCTTCAGCAATAACTGCAGCAATAGCCTTTTTACCCATAAAAAATCCACTTCCTTCATCACCTAAATACCATCCAAGTCCACCAACACGCTGTTGTTGACCCTGATTTTTAATAAAAGAAATAGACCCTGTCCCAGCTATTAGTACCGCTCCTCCTCTACTTTCACTCAACAGATTTTGGACCATTTCAATATCTGTTGTAACAACAATCTTGGCTGGATTGAAACCCCACTGTTGAAATAAGTTAGCTATTTGCTGCTGGCTTTCTTTCATACCAGATCCAGCAAAACCAGCGACAACTGCAAAAGAATTTTTATCGAGTAATGACTTATCTGTTGAGACAAATTTAACCTGCTTTAAAAGGCCTTCTAGATTTCGCTGAACAGAATCCCAACCGGAACTCGCAATATTGCTACCACCACTGTACACTTCTTTAACTTCTCCTTTTGCTCCCTGTAAAGGGATAATCTCTCCCTTGGAATTAACAACTTGAAGAGAAGTCTTGGTACCTCCACCGTCTACACATAAAATGTATTTAGCATTGGGTATTTTTAAATTATCTGCAATAACAGTTTGACTAATGATAGAAAAAAGAAAAACTGCGTATAAAAATATCTTTGATAGCATAACGGTCTCCTTTTTTATTTTCTTAAATATAGACAAATAAATTAAAAATGATGTATATGTAGCTCATAATTTAACCATTATCTCCTCCCCTATTTTTTAATTAAGTTATAAAATTGTGCCTACTTTTCAATTTCCTTTTTTATGAGTAATGATATTAGAAAAAGTTAAAGATTTAGCAATTGCATATGCGAAGAAATATTTTAACTCGCTAGAATATAATTTTAGAATTTTAGGATAGAATGGATGTAAGGGAATAGTTAAAGTTAGTATATTAACCTCATTTAAATTTAAACATTAAGATAAAACACCTCTCCTTCTTAAATTTCAAAATTTATTTACCTAACACCTCCAAGCTAATCTTTCCCAGTTCTTCAGCCATATTTGGTAGCTCTAAATGTCTAGCCATCGGCACAAAGAAAGCCAATGTCTCATCAGCTATCCTTTTTTGTTTAGATAAGGAAGGATGTCCTTCTATAGTACGCATGTTGTGTAATCTGTCTGCTAGCTTTATCAATGCGGCTCGTTTGTCCTCATAATTCATCAAACGATGGAGGTTTTCATGATCAGCTAAGTTTATTCTTCTAAGTTTACTTTCTAAATTCGTGGCTTTACCTACTAAAAAAGCTGCTTCTTTTCCAAACATGGCCTGTATATGAGACAAAGATAAGCTAGTGTCTTCTACAATATCGTGCAATAAGGCTGCTATGACGGCATGCTGGTCTTTAGAATAATCTAAAAGTATTAATGCAACACTCATAGGATGCGTAAAATAAGGTTCCCCTGAACGTCGCTTGATACCTCCGTGGTACTTTTTAATAATATCTAATGCTTGATGGACTAAATGTATATCTACCTCAGTTTCTCGCAATTTAGTGAGCAGCTCATTTTCTAATCGAATAGCTAACGGATGGGCCAGCTCTGCAGGATCAGCTGATACGTGCTTTTTAATTAATTCCATTACTTTTCCCCTTACTTCTCGTACATTAATGGGGATTACATACATATGAAATTTATTTTGATCTTGTTCGATGTATCCATAATGTGCATCTATAATACGAGCATTTTCTACCAAAGGTAAAAGTTCAGCAGTCATGGGTAGATTTTTATTAGTATTGTCTTGTTCTTTGCTGATATAAACTTCCTGTATAGGAGGTATTTCTCTATGAGTAGTTACCACAATTCGTAAAGCGCTTACCTTACGAATATAATCTTGCATATGCGACAGTTCATACCCTAGACGGGTATCTTCTATAGTGATAATAATAGGTATATTATTGGAGTTATAAGTTTGTATGTAGCTAATGCTATTAATAAGGAGTTGTTTAATTTTAGATATATCTGCTTGAATTGTTTGGTGTTTGCTAAGCTGTTTAACAACCAATTGGGGACGTGGCTTTACCTGGTGTACCTTGACTAAAGCTCTAATATCTGATAAAAGCACATCAATAGATAATTCCGTTACGTCTAGTCGCAAATAATCCCTAACTCGATAGATAGCTTGTTTCAGGTATTCGGATGTTACTTGGTCAAATATTTTTACTTCCTCTGGATTAAGTTCTCTTAGAAGCTCTTCTCGGTAGTTAGCTACTTCTACAAGCCGATCTTTTTCTTTTTTTTGCAGCATGAGCAAATAATTCGTTTTATCTTCCAATTCATCTTTAGATTGCCTAAAACTAATAATTGCTAGCAAGAAGCTAATAAAAAGAGGTAGCCCATAGATAGCCTTAAACTGTAAGCAAGCTTCGCTAACATGTATTTGAGGAATACCACCTAGGTATAAATAAAAAGCTCCGATAGCTAGCAAAATACCGCTACTCACTAATACGAACATCAAGCGCCAGTCTAGAAGCAGTGCAGTTAATACTAAGTTGAGAATAAAGATCATCACTTGTATTTGGTGAAATCCACTCATTACCATTAAAATCGTACCTACCAGAAATAGGATATAACAGATACCTGCAGGCCAAGCAATCGTTATAAATCGTTTTGCTTTAAAAGTAGGCGGCCAAGCTGGATAGGTAATAAACCCAGCAGTAATAACGAGTACGGAATGCGCAATGTGGTTGTACAGCCGTTGGTAAGTAGCTACGACGTCTTCGGGTATGGTAAAAAAGGAAGCATACGTAGCACCCAACACATAGAGTCCAAATAAAGAATAAATAAATTCCTGAGTAGGAAGGTTCTTCTTCAGATAAGAATAAAGTTCAGGTTGTCTAATAGTCTGGATAAAATTGTTCCAAGCATTCCGCCGTTCTTGCCGAGCAGCTAAAAGTGGATAGGGATCTTTGATGCCTATCCAACCTCCCTTCTCTCTTAATAAATAGTGGCTACCCATAAAAAAAATAAGATTAGCCACTATACCAGGAATAAGCCGATCAATACCCAAATGACCTAATAAAATATTCCAAAATGCCACAGTTAAAAATCCAGCTGCCATACCAATCAATACTGCTCTTGGAGTACTTCTAAAACCAAATATAGCGAGCAATAAAGGCACAGTAACAATGGGCATATAAAAGCTACCACCAAGTAGTACAAGCTCTAAAAGATCTCTGGTACGTAGAGCTAGCAATAATGCACCAATTCCCAAGCCAAAAGAAAAAATCCGAACATTTGCAATGGATTCTTTCCAAGAACTTCTAAATGGCTTAATAATATCGTGAACAGCTATTACAGCAGAGCTATTCAAATAAGAATCTGCCGTAGACATAGCCATCGCTGTAATACCTACTGCAATAAGTCCTTTTAAGCCCGGGTAAGCATAGTGGGTAATAATATGACTTACAAGATTGCTAGGAACCAGATTAGGATTATCGGCTAATAATAAAATTGCAATCCAAGCAATTGATAGGTTTATCAATAATGTACTTCCGGCTGCATATGTAAAGGATTTTTTTACTTGCTCAAGATTTTTAGCTATGGTTACTCGCTGAAATACGGCAGGTTTTATACTAGGAATAGTAAAATAAAGCATGAAACCTATAGCGGATAGCAGTTTGGGGCTCCAAACCATTGTCTGACGTAAGTTAAAAATAGGATTAGTAGTAAGTGTGCTTATAACTTTTCCAGGATCTTTTAAATTATTCCAAACTACCAAACCTAGTATAGGAATAAAAATGATAAATATAATAAATTGGAATAAGTCTGTAATAATAACTGAACGAATACCACCAAAGGCCGAATACAAAATAACTATAGAGGCTGCTGCAATAATAACAATAGTATTAATCCGAGGACTTTCAATCCCTAATAATAAGGTTAACATTTTAGCAATCACTTGAAACTGAATGGCTACAGCACTCATTGAACCAAGTATCCCACTGATAGCAGTAATGATTCTTACTACAGGACCATATAAATCACCCATTGCTTCAGCTACCGATAAATTATTTAAAAATTCTCCCATCCGTACAGCTAACACCCGCCCAGTAAACAACAGGCAAAATACTGAACCTAATAGTGGTATCATAAATAAAAGCCCATTCGTATAAATATTCTGCAATCCATAAAACATAAAACCACCCCCAATCCACGTAGCCACAATAGTAGAAGAAACAGTAGCTGTGGAAAAGTCTTTATCCCCTATTGAATATTCTCTTAAGGTTTTAACACGCCGGCCAGCTAATAGTCCTATGATTAGATTAGCACTTAGAAACACAATGAACAAGAGGATATCTGGAGTAATTTTAGGCATAGCTTATTTGTTATAATTTTTCATAGTGCAGAATCAGCTTCTGTAGCACAATAAACTGTTTAAACAAAGCCTCTTGCAAGACAAGAGGAGAAAAATAAATAAGTACTAAAGACTTCTTTATAGGCTGTCATTCATTTGACTAGCACCAGAAGTCAGACATACTAATCAAATTTCTAGTTTTTGTCAAGTTTTTTATCTTTATAGGTAATTTTAAAATTATGACTTGGGTAGGACTGGAGGCGTGGTTATAGCGGAGGAATGTAAGGTGTGTAAGAATTAAGAAGTGGTGTCAGGGCTAAGCCCTGACACCACTTCTTATCTGAGATAAAGAATTTCTACTAGTAGAATCCTCAAAGAATTTGAGCTGCGTGGTTGTCTGTTTCTACTTTATCAATAATTTGTTCAATCTTTCCCTTCTCATCAATCACAAAGGTTGTCCTAGCCGTACCCCAATATTTTTTACCAAACATAGACTTTTCTACCCACGTGCCATACATATCGTGTATTTGATGATCTTTATCAGCAATCAGTCTAAAGGGCAAACTATGTTGAGTTATAAATTGTTGATGAGATTCCTCACTATCCGTACTTACCCCTACGACTTCATACCCTGCTTTTCGGAGAGCTTCATAGTTATCTCTCAGGTTACGGGCTTCTAATGTACAACCGGGGGTATTGTCTTTGGGATAAAAGTAAAGAATCAATTTTTTTCCTGCAAAATCTGCTAGCTTAATCGTTCTTCCATTTTGATCCTTCCCTACAAAAGTAGGTGCTGGATCTCCGACTTGTAAATGCATCATAGTTAGTATTTTATTATCAAGATATAGAAAATCGCTCATATTTAAAATTTTTAACAAAATGAAACCTCGATTCTTATAGCCTCGTTTTGCTAGATTCAAGCAAGAAATTGACACAATTCCAATAGAGTTCTTTCCAACCTTCAACTATTCCCGTATTCTAGACAAAGTGGCGTATGGTTTCAGATAATTACCTTTTTATGCTAATTTCACTTTATCAAATCTTCGTTTCACTGGATTCCCGCTACAGTTTATTTCTCAAATACAATCGAAAGTATCAGGGCGGGAATGACATAATACATAGGATAATGGGTTTTGAAAGATCTCTATTTAACTCTCGATGGAGTAATGATACTTTCCGAGCATAGAGTTAACAAGGAAGTATGAACTAATCATGGGGATAATAAATCTTAATAGGCCTTTTTGTTCTATTAACAACGGCAAATGGGGTTAGCTGGGCTTGCAAGGTGATTTTATTTATAATGTGGAAAACATTTCTATGACGGACTATTTCTGCATCTGCAATCAAAGAACGGTGGCATCGCCATGGTACAGCTTCGGTACACATAAGTATTACATTACCTGCACCCTTTATGAATTGATTCAATTTCTTAAGTGCTTTGTAAAACTCAGAGGTTTGCATATAATCGGCAAATCCACGGAAACTTAAATTATGCCATCCCTGGTTAATGGAATCTTTATGCGTAGGACGCAATCCCCCTAACTCCAACAGATGCGTATAGCTGATGTCTTCATTACGCAAGGCTATATCTAACTCCTCTTTATTAAACCAAGGCACATGACGAGATCTCGGAATTGTACGTATATCAACTAGATGTCTAATTTTATATTCATGTAATAAGGCAATAAATTCCTCGAGCGTTCGGGTTGAATGGCCAATTGTGTATAACTTAGACATGATTTATAATAAACGGCGGATCTTTTTTCAATCTGAAGTCAGGTTTAATTACTCGCTTCCTTTTGATTTTTGCTACAAAGTCAGATGCTTGATTTCCAACCTGTAAATGCATGATAGTTAAACTTTTAGTTTAACAGAAAAAATTACTGTTTACTACAACATTTAACAATACTCTGCCAATTCAGATGCAAGTTCTTCCGCAATCACTTCTGAAGGCTTACCTTTAATCTGATGCCGTTCCATAAAATATATCACCTCTCCATCTTTAATTAAAGCAATAGCTGGCGAAGATAACCGATAAGGCTTTATATAAGACTGAATTTCTTCTATTACTTCTTCTTCATCTATCCCAGGAAATATGGTGACAAGATGATCTGGCCTATACGAGGGGTTTAGCGTCAACGCTTCTATAACACCCATTCGCGCATCGGGGCCTGCACAACCGCACATGGAGTTAATCACAAGCAGGGTTGTACCTGTATGATTGATAAAATGGTCTTTTACTTGTCTACTATTTTTAAAAGGTATGAAGCCTATATCTGTTAACTCAGCTTCCATAAATTTAACTAGTTCTTCTTGATACATGGTTAAAAATTATTATGAGGTTATTATTTCCGAATTAATTTAGCGTTTTAGATGGATCAAGATAGCTATTTTATGCATTCTTTTCAAATCTTGGTACCAAGTAAGAACTACTTTCGATCGATCAATCAAGAGCGAATTTTAAGTTTATAAGATTCTTATAGTAATAAATCCCTTATTTCTTGAGTTCTCGCTAAATCAAACGGAGTATTACCATCATTATTCTTTATCGTTTTATCTACACCTTTAGCAAGAAGCTTTCTTACTAGATTCAACTGCTTAGTTTCAACAGCTACATGTAAAGCGGTATTACCTTTGCCATTTTTTTGATTTAGTTGATTCGCATCCAACTTTTCAACTAACGTCTCTGCTATTTCTAAGTAACCTTGCGCAATTGCTAGATAGAGAGCTGTATTTTTAAACTCATTTTGTTCACTCATACTGAGTTGGTCCGAATTTAGCTTTGAGATCAAGAATGTAGCTATTTCTATCGAACCCCAGTGGAGTGCAGTGTGCAGAGGAGTAAGTCCAATTGTGTTCATTTTATTCAATTCCCCTATATCAGACTTTGTTATTAAAAGCTTAGCTACTCCTGTAAGGCGAAGTCTAGCTGCAAAATGTAAGGGAGTATTCCCATCTTTATCCTGTATATTCCAATTGGTGAAATTAGATTTTTCTAATTTTTCTATAATTTCTTGGGCTATTTCTGGATGGTCATATATAACTGCCCAATGTAAAGGGGTATCCCCATTATTATTTTTTTCAGTCAATTGAGCTGGATCTAATTTTTCTATAATTTCTTGGGCTATTTCTGGATGGCCATATATAACTGCAGAATGTAAAGGGGTATCCCCATTACTATTTTTTTCAGTCAATTGAGCCAGATCTAATTTTTTTATTAATACACTAGCTACTTCTATACAATTCCGCCTGAACGATTCTTCTAATATAGTTACACCCCAATCTGTCTTTTCATTCAATTGTTCGGGAGTCAACTTCTCTATTACCTCCTCTATCAGCGGTTCTACATCAGGTGTAACTTGGTAAACTTCGCTAATCATCCAAAATAGAGGGGTAGCTTCATTATGTTTTTCATTCAAGTCTGTTGCATCTAATTTTTTTATTAGCAGGCTAACTACATCTAACATTACGGGATTGCTTAGCAATAGTCCCATCAAAGGAGTAGTCTTACAGTTATCTTTTACATTCAATTGTTCAGGAGATAGTTTCTCTATTAAAATTTTAATTGTTTCTTTTTGTTTCTCTTTGATAGCACGGTGCAAAGGCGTATCTCCATCATTGTTTTTTTCATTTAATTGTGATTGATCTAATTGATCTATCAATAGATTAAATATGTCTATATGGCCTCTATCAATTGCTACATGTAAAGGAGTATTCTCTCCATTATTTTTTTCATTTAATTGTGATTTATTTAATTTCTTTATCAACAACTTAACCATTTCTGTGTTGTCATTATAGAGTGCCAGATGTAGAGGAGTACCTCCCCAAAGATCCTTTTCATTTAATTGTGATTGATCTAATCGATCTATCAACAGCTTAGCTACCTCTGTTTTACCGTAGAAAGCTGCCTTATGTAAAGGAGTATACCCCACATTATTCTTTTCATTTAATTTTGAACCTCTTTCTATTAATGCTTTTAAAATAGCTATATCCCCTAGAGTCGCAACCTGATGCAAAGCCGTGTCCTTCTGCCCATCTGTACTAATACTATTTATATTTACTACTTCTCCTTTTTTAAGCTTAGTGAGCACCTCAGCTAAAAAGCTATAACCTGCTTCTGTCGCACCTTCAATCATCTTATCTGTGATCGGAGGTAATTTTTTCCAAACAACTGATGGTATAGGTGATACGTTACCTTTTTTATCCTTATGTTCAAGAGTTATAGTAATAGTGACCTTTGTAAGGCCTGCTAGGTGGCGTAATTCAAAAGGCAGAATAAGCTTAGGATCCCCTTTCTTAAGTCTTGGCTGCTTGGTAAAATAACTTAAAGATTGATTTATCTCGGATTCATCATGACTCGCATTTTCAGCATCTTGATAGTGCAACATGCTTCCCTTTCTCCCTTCTTCTTGTAAGCTTATTTGTAATGTATACTCACTGAGGTTGGCTTCTCCTTCTGAATCATTTTTTAATTCGAGTTGAAATTTTACGTCATCACCTTGTAGCGTAGTCTTGTCGCTATTAAGTACCAAATGCGGTAATGTTGGTTTTGTTTCTTTTGTAGTACCTGGCTTCTTTTTTGTTACAGGTTTTGATGCGTTCTTGCAACTACAGGAAACTACCATACATAACACCCCTATAATTGCTACATATTTACATGTTCGATTCATATTATTTGAGGTTATTTGATGATCGTAATACTTGTATACAATAGATTGTTTTATTTTGATAATAAATCTATCATTTCTGTGGTTTTGGCTAGATCAACCGGCATTTTTCCTGCATCATTCACTATAGTCTTGTCTGCTCCTTTAGCAAGAAGAACCTTAACTATTTCAAAATGATGTTTCTCGGCTGCACAATGTAAAGGAGTAGTTCCATGACTACTCTTTTCATTTAATTGTGATTTATCTAATTCCTTGATCAATAGTTTAGCTACTTCTGTGTTACCTCGGAAAGCTGCATAATGTAAAGGAGTATATTTCCAAGTATCCTTTTCATTTAATTGTGATTTATCTAATTTCTTGATCAATAGCTTAACTATCTCTGTATAGCCTTTAATAATTGCCAGATGTAAAAGAGTAGTTCCATTACTATCCTTTTCATTTAACTGTGATTTATCTAATTTCTTGATCAATAGCTTAACTATTTCTGTATGGCCTTTAATAGCTGCCAGATGTAAAGGAGTATGTCCCTCATTATCCTTTTCATTTAATTGTGACTTATCTAAATTCTCGATCAATAGCTTAATTACCTCTATGCATCCTCTTCTAGCTGCCTCATGTAAAGGAGTATATCCCACATTATTCTTTTCATTTAATTGTGACTTATCTAATTTCTCGATCAATAGCTCAACTATCTCTATATGGCCTTTAATAATTGCCTCATGTAAAGGAGTATAATTATTCTTTTCATTTAATTGTGACTTATCTAATTTCTCAATCAATAGCTCAACTATTTCTATGTATCCCCCTCTAGCTGCCTCATGTAAAGGAGTATATCTCACATTGTTCTTTTCATTTAATTGTGACTTATCTAATTTCTTGATCAATAGCTTAGCTATCTCCGTATAGCCTTTAATAATCGCCTCATGTAAAGGGGTATATCTCACATTATCCTTTTCATTTAATTGTGACTTATCTAATTTCTTGATCAATAGCTCAGCTATTTCTTCTTTATCATCGAGAATTGCATAATGTAAAGGGGTGCGACCTTCATTATTTTTTTCATTGAGTTGTGACACATCTAATTTTTTTACTAATAATTCAGCCATTTCAATTGCATTCTGGTCAATTGCATCGTGTAAGGGAGTATCACCTTTATTATCTTTTTCGTTTAACTGACCTGGAGCTAATTTTTCAATCAATTGTTGAGCTATTTCAGTATGATGGCCCTTAATTGCAAAGTGTAGAGGAGTCTTGTTTTCATAATCTTTTTCATTCAATTGAGAGGCATCTAATTTCTCTATCAATAGTTTAGCTATTTCAAGTTTCTTTTCCCAAATGGCGATATGTAGAGGAGTGTCTAGATCATCCTTATTCTTTAAATTTGGCGCTGCTCCTCTTGCTAATAAAGCTTTAAGAATATTTAGATCTCCTAACTTAGCAGCCTGATGTAAAGCTGTATTTTCCCATCCATCTGTACCAGCACTATTGATATCTACTGGTTCTCCTCTTTGAAGTTTGGTAAGCACCTCAGCTAAGAAGTCATATCCGCTTGACCTAGCAACTTGGACCATCTCATCCTTGATTATAGGTAATTTACTCCAAACAACGTTTATAGGAGATATGTTACCTTTTTTATCCTTATGTTCAAGAGTTATAGTAATAGTGACCTTTGTAACGCCTGCTAGATGGTGTAATTCAAAAGGCAGTATAATGGTAGGATTTCTCTTTTTCAACCCTGTCTGTTTGGTGAAGTAACTTAAAGGTTGGTTTATCTTGGATTCATCATGACCCGAATTTCCAGCATCTTGATAGTGCAACATACTTCCCTTTCTCCCCTCTTCTTGTAAGTTTATTTGTAATGTATACTCACTGAGATTGGCTTCTGCTTCTGTATCATTCTTTAATTCGAGTTGAAAATCTAACTCATCGCCTACTAAAATAGTTTTGTTGCTACTAAGTACTAAGTTAGGTAATGTTGGTTGTATTTCTTTTGTAGCATCAGGCTTCTTTTTTGTTGCAGGTTTGGATGCGTTCTTGCAACTACAGGAAACTACCATACATAACATCCCCATAATTGCTACATATTTACATGTTCGATTCATATTATTTGATGTTATTTGATGATCGTAATATCTGTATACAATAGATTGTTTTATTTTGATAATAAATCTATCATTTCTGTGGTTTTGGCTAGATCAACCGGCATTTTTCCTGCATCATTCACTATAGTCTTGTCTGCTCCTTTAGCAAGAAGAATCTTAACTATTTCAAGATCGTTTCTTTCAACAGCTAAATGCAGAGGCGTATCATCGTGTTGATTCCTTATATCTAATTCTACACCTTTCAATATTAATTCTTCAACTATTTCTGAGTCGGCTTGTACTGCATAGTGTAAGGCCGTATTATGCTTGGATCCTATTGTATTCAATTGTAATACGTTTAACTTTTTTATCAATGCTTTGGATATTCCTATATAGCCGTGCACAATCGCATACTCTAAAGTTGTATTTTTTTTATATTCTTTTTCATTCAATTGTGATCCGTCTATTTTTTCTATCAATACTTCGGCTATTTCTACATAACCCTTTTTGATTGCATAACGTAGTGGGGTATGTCCATACTCATTCTTTTTTAACTCTGCTCCTCGTTGTAACAATGCATTGACAATTTGAAGATTTCTTAGTCTTACAGCTTGATGCAAGGCTGTTTCTTTTTCAGCTGTTGTATAAATACTGTTAATATCTACTGCTTCGCCTTTTTGGAGTTTGGTAAGTACATCAGCTAAAAAATTATAACCCTTACTTTTTGCATCTTGAATCATCTGATCCATAATTGGAGGAAATTTGTTCCACACGATGGTTATAGGTGGTGTGTTTTCTTTTTTATCCTTATGTTCAAGAGTTATGGTAATAGTGACCTTTGTAACGCCTGCTACATGGTGTAATTCAAAAGGCAGTATAATGGTGGGATTTCCCTTTTTCAACCCTGTCTGTTTGGTGAAGTAAATTAAAGATTGATTTATCTCGGATTCATCATGACCCGAATTTCCAGCATCTTGATAGTGCAACATACTTCCTTCTCCCCTTTCTCCTTCTTCTTGTAAGTTTATTTGTAATGTATACTCACTGAGATTGACTTCTCCTTCTGAATCATTTTTTAATTCGAGTTGAAATTTTACGTCATCACCTTGTAACGTAGTCTTGTCGCTATTAAGTACCAAGTTAGGTAATGTTGGTTGTATTTCTTTTGTAGTATCAGGCTTCTTTTTTGTTGCAGGTTTGGATGCGTTCTTGCAATTGCAAGAAACTACTATACTTAGCAACCACATGACTAGTAAATATTGATATATCGACTTTTTTTGTGGTTGTTGCATAAGGGAGAAGACTTAGATAGAAGGTTACTTTGTAGTTAACTCAGATTTACAAACTTGATTAAAAAAGTTTGATTGCTACAGCGTACAAATATACATTATTTATGTATAACTATAAAAATCCAAGTGTCAACTTAGCTGCTTCAGTCATCATATCTGGATGATAGGGAGGGTCAAAAGTAATTTCTACCTGTACATCGTTTACACCTTCTATTGCTCTTATATTACTTTCTACTTGGCCAGGTATCAGCTCTGCAGCCGGGCAACTAGGGGAAGTAAGTGTCATTAAGACATGTACATTATTGATGGGATAAATATTAATCTCATAAATCAACCCTAATTCATAGATATTAACAGGAATCTCTGGGTCATGAACCTGCTTGATGGCCTCTATAACCCGTTCTTTTAGTAGATCTGTATTAGGTATTTGATCTGTCATGCTAAATTGGTTCCCTAAGTTGATAGGTATTAGCTAATGTTTCTATCTGCTTGATCATACTCGCAAAACCACTAGATCGCTGTGATCCTATCAATTGTTGCATACCTATCTCCTCCACAAAATAGAGGTTCGTAGCTAAGATAGTCTGTATAGTCTGTCCAGACAATACACGTAGTAGCAAGCTAATAAGGCCTTTGGTGATTGCAGTATTGCTATCTGCTTCAAAAAATAACCGCTCTCCTTCTTTTCTACAAACCAGCCAAACACTAGACATACAACCTTGTATTTTATTTTGTTCGATTTTATGGACCTCTGCTAATGGAGGCAACTTCTCCCCTATCTCGATTAAATAATGTAACATGGCCTCCCTATCTCCTTCTAAGAATTTAAATTCTTCAATAATCTGTTCTTGAATTGCCTGTGTCGATTGGACCGAATTATCTAACATAATAAATAATAGATGAAACGTTTAATTTTTATGTATCAGCTTAGTCAGTGCTCCTACTAAATAGTCGATTTCTTCCACTGTGTTATACATGGCTAAAGAAACACGGATAATTCCATCTAAACCCAAGCTTTGTATAAGCGGCTGGGAACATCCATAACCTGTTCTTACAGCTATCCCCTGTGCATCTAGCAGCATACCCACATCTAGATGGTGCATACTATCTATGACAAAAGAAACAATTCCTACTTTATCAGGGGCGGTACCAATAAGTCGAACACGATCCAGTTGGCCTATAAGTTTTTGGGTGTATTTAGTTAAATTTTCTTCATGTTTCTTAATATGATCCCAACCTATATCCTGAATAAATTTTAGAGCTGCTTTAAAAGCAATGATATTAGCGATATTAGGAGTACCTGCTTCAAATTTATAAGGAATATCATTATACGTACTTTTTGACAAAGTCACTTCTTTAATCATCTCCCCTCCACCTTGATAAGGCGACATACTTTCTAACAAAGCTCTTTTGCCATATAAAATACCTACTCCAGTAGGTCCATAAGCTTTGTGGGCAGAAAAAGCTAAAAAATCACAATCTAGCTCTTGCACATCTAGCGAGAAGTGAGGGACTGCCTGGGCAGCATCTGTGAGTACGATTGCTCCCATCGTATGTGCTTTAGCTATCATTTCTTGGATAGGATTAATGGTCCCTAAATTGTTAGATACATAGGTGATAGCTACCAGCTTAGTTTTAGAACTTAATAATCTTTCAAAAGCATCCATGTCAAGTTCTCCACGTTCGTGAATAGGAATCACTTTAAGATTTGCTCCTTTACTTTGACACAGCATCTGCCACGGAACTAGATTGGCATGGTGCTCCATATGGGAAATAATAATTTCATCACCAGCTTGTATAAAGCGTTGTCCATAGCTACTTGCTACCAAGTTTATACTTGCCGTAGTACCTGATGTAAAAATGATTTCCTCCGCTTCTGGAGCATTAATAAATTTTTGTACAGCTTTGCGAGTTTCCTCCAAAGCTTCTGTAGCCCGATCTCCCAAAATATGAATAGCCCGATGCACGTTTGCATTGCTATAGCGATAATAATCGATGAGCGTATCCAATACAACCTGTGGCTTTTGGGTAGTAGCAGCATTATCCAAATAGACCAATTGCTTATTACCATGTACTACCTGCTCTAAACCAGGAAATTCTTTCCTAATTTTCTGTACATCCCACCTAGTAGATTTTGATAGAGAATTTAACATGGCCGCATTGAAATAGTTGGTAATATAGGCATTCAACCTAAAAACATCTTCCAAAGATAGCTAAAACCCTGTAATATATGACTTGCTTGCTGATAGCGAAATGATGGATTATTACATAATTATATGTCAGGGCTGGAGCCCTGACACCACAATTTAAAATATTTAAGGTTGAAAATTTTAAATAATTAACCAAATTGTTATGATCAAGGACTAGGTAAAATCCCTTGATAACAGAAAATTTAATATTTATAAATGGAAATTAGGTATCTCTTTTATAATCAGTTCGCTCCCCTATCCTCAACTTAGCACTGCGGGACCTGGGATTGGCTGCTAGCTCTGCTTCAGAAGGAACAACTGCTTTTTTAGATATGGGGATCATGGGCTGTAGCGGATTACCATACATATCTTTTTGCAATTCACCCTCAAAATTTCCTGTTTTGATAAACCTTTTAACCAACCTATCTTCCAGAGAATGATAAGCTATCACAACAAGTCTACCCCCTGGACTGAGAAACTGGATACTTTGCTCAAGTAACGATCTTAACGCCCCTAATTCATCATTTACTTCTATGCGCAATGCTTGGAATATCTGGGCCAAGAACTTAGAGCTTTTACGAGGATGTACAAAAGGCAACATTATTTCTTTAAGTTCTTGGGTAGTTTCAATGGGCTTTTTATTCCTAGCTGCTAGCAAGGCTTTAGCTAATACAGGTGCTCTAGAGAGCTCCCCATAAGTTCTAAACAACTTAGTTAAATCTTCAAAAGAATAAGTATTAACTAGTTGGCTAGCAGTAAGCTTATTGGCTTGGTCCATACGCATATCCAACGGGCCTTCTAAACGAGTAGAGAAACCGCGTTCTGCTGTATCAATTTGGTATGAAGAAACTCCTAAATCTGCTATTAATCCATCTATTCTTTCTATTTGATGATACGCTAAGAAACGCTGTAAAAATCTAGCATTAGCCCTTATAAAAGTAAAGGCAGGGTGGTGAAGTTTACTGGCTATAACTGCTGCATCTTCATCTTGATCAAATGCAAACAATCTCCCTTTTTGTAAATGATTTAAAATAGCACGTGAATGTCCCCCTCCCCCAAAAGTTACATCTACATAAATACCATCTGGCTGAATAGCCAATCCCTGTAAGCTTTCTTGTAGCATCACAGGTTGATGATAAGATAAGGTAGTTACAGGAATATGTAAAGTGTCCATAAGCATATTTATAACCCCATCTTCTCTGATTTACCTAGCAGTTGCTGAAGCGAGGCTATCTTCATATAATTCTTTTAAAGCGATTGTAAACAGGGCTGTTGATTGTACAAATTCACAAAAGAGCTTTTGTCGTTCTGACTCCATGCGAGTAACATCAAAATTATTAGTTTTTTCTTTAAATTCCTGTATCGCTTGTTTAGCTATTTCACTTGCTCGCTTACCTATGTTGTAAACTGACTCATGTTGAACTTTTACCCTTGCTAGCATCTTATCCATACTGGTAAGCAATATTTGTAGCTTCTCACTTTCAGGCTCTACATATTTTAGACTTACAAATGGACAACCACCCATATCACAACCTCCTTCAATCTTCTCAATAGCAGCTTTTGCAGTTACTAATTCACTTTGTAGATTAGGTCTAATCAAGACTAAGGCATCAAGAGTTTTCATAACTGCATCACGAAATTCCAATATAGGATGCCATTTATTACTGTCCCTTGTATAAGTATGATACTGGAAGGCAATTTCAATGGTAGATACAGCAACATAATAACTATTCTCCAAAAATTGGACATGTTCTTTTTTAGTTTCCACTTTTTTTTGCCTTTCTTTAAAATATCGGGTGTAAGATACTTTCCACTTGTCAGCTATTTTTTTCTCCCTTCGATCTTTATCACTCTCAGCTTCTCCTGGATTGTTGCCACCACATAACAACTGAGCAATTTCTCCTGACTCGCTCTGTGCTTCGGCTAACTGCTTAACGCGTCTGCGTGGCTGTGCATTGTCAGACGACTTACATTCACACATCGAAAATATCATTAAAACTACAGCTATGATATGTAAAATTGGAATGGGGAAATTTATTGATGTACGCATTGTATAAGTAAGGTAAAGTTTAGTCAATTGATATAACTTAATTCACAACCTGCCCACTCTATATAAGATACAACCTAATTTTGTCATTTTCATCTTTTAAGAGTACTAATAGGAGTTAACCCATGAACGGCACCCAGCTTTAACATGTATTGAAAAGCCTCTTCATATTCGTTCCGAATCTCTCCTTCTAAGATAGCTTCTTTGATGGCTGCTTTGATCTCTCCGATGATGTGTGAGGGCTTAACCTGAAAAGTTTGCATGATAATATCTCCTGTAATAATAGGCTGAAGATTTCTAATTTGGTCTTTTTCTTCTACTTCTTGTATCTTTTCCTCTACCTTATCGAAATTTTTCAGATACTCCTTAATACGGACAGGATTATTGGAAGTAATATCAGCTCTGCATAGAAGCATCAGATCTCCTATGATATTCCCTGCTTCATAAATGAGCCTTCTTACAGCCGAATCAGTGACCACCTCTTGTGCCAATACGATAGGCCTCAGATGTAACCGCACCAATTTTTGGACATATGTCATATTTTCTTGAAACGGGAGCTTCAATTGCTTAAAAATTTTTGGAACCATCTTAGCTCCTAAATCTTCATGCCCATGAAAGGAAAACCCAATGTCTGGACTAAATTTTTTAGTAAGTGGCTTAGCAATATCATGTAATATAGCAGCCCAACGTAACCAGAGATTATCAGAGACTTCTGCCACATTATCCAATACTTGTAGCGTATGATAAAAATTATCCTTATGGGTATGCCCTTCTATGGTTTCCTTACCTTGTAAATTGGTTAATACAGGAAAAAAAAGTTTTAACAAGCCCGTATCAAACAGCAACTCAAATCCTTCGGAAGGGATATTAGCTAATATAATCTTATTTAATTCGTCCGTAATACGTTCTTGAGAAACAATCTTAATACGCTCTGCATGGTGTTGAATAGCTGCCAATGTAATGGGGGCTATTGTAAAATGAAGTTGCGTAGCAAATCGAATAGCCCGCAACATACGTAGTGGATCATCAGAGAATGTTATCTCAGGATCTAACGGAGTTCTAATTATTTTACTTTCCAGATCAGCCATCCCCCCTAGGTCGTCTATTAATTCTCCCCACTGAGGCTTATTTAATCGGATAGCAAGTGTGTTGATAGTAAAATCTCTTCTCCGCTGATCATCAACTAAGGTACCCTGGGTCACTATCGGATTTCTGGAATGTCGATTATAAGATTCTTTTCTAGCACCTACAAATTCTATTTCATAATCTTGCCAACGTAGCATAGCGGTACCAAATGTCTTAAAAACATTTACTTTGATATTGTCTCCTAATTCTTTAGCAACTGCTTCGGCAAACTCCGTACCATTACCTACACATACAATATCAATATCTGAAGAAGGTCGTTTTAAAAATAAATCGCGAACAAATCCACCTACCACACAAACCTCCAAACCTAATTGATCTGCTGTATGACCAATTTTTTCTAATACTGGATAGTTAACTAGTAATTTGCTGCAATTCATATTCTGTAAATCACTACAATCTAATATGCCTTAAATAGGATTCATATAATTATATCTATTCGGTACGTAACCGCCATAGCATTCAGTCATACACGTACAAGTGTTAATAATTTTTATAAAAATAATTCTAAGATGCCATAAAATGATCATATAGTGGAAATACAATTTTTAAAATTTTAATCTAGTACAATGTTTCATTTATTCTGACCTGTGATTTGCCAAGGATACAGAATTTATTCCTCGACCAAAAGCTAAAAAAAGTATCCCTCTGGAGGAAAAACCCTAGAATTTACATAATTTACATTTTTTACCAAGCTTAAAAAAGTTTCAAATCGTTCTTAAGGATCAACTAAATCAATAAACATATAAAATTATCTCCCATAACTTTTTTAACTTGGCTATTATATGGAAAAACTTAAACAAGCAGTTTTACAAGCCCTTAGCACTGTAGAAGATCCAGACCTTAAAAAAGATCTAGTAAGCTTGGAAATGATCCAATCCTTGCAAGTAACTTTCGAAAAAGTAACTTTTACCCTTGTTCTTACTACACCAGCCTGCCCACTACAAGAATACTTAAAAAAAGCTTGTATAGAGGCTATTCGTTCCCATGTAAGTAAAGAAATACTAGTAGATATAACTACTACTGCTCGGGTAACGGCTACCCAATCTCAAGTAGGGAGGTTGCCAAATGTGAAAAATATTATTGCAATTGCCTCGGGCAAAGGAGGTGTAGGCAAATCAACCATAGCTGCTAATCTAGCCGTCAGTTTAGCTCAGCAAGGAGCAACAGTAGGCCTGCTCGATGCTGATATATTTGGACCTTCTATTCCCACCTTATTTGGCTGTGAACATGAAAAGCCTATTGTAGAACAAGTAGAAAACAAAAAATACCTAGTACCCTTAGTAAAGCATGGCGTTAAATTAATATCTATAGGCTTTTTAACCCCTCAGGAAGGTGCTGTGGTTTGGCGAGGCCCGATGGCTAGTACTGCATTGCGACAGTTTCTATATGATACAGCCTGGGAAGAACTAGATTATCTACTAGTTGATCTACCACCTGGTACTAGTGATATCCAGCTTACATTAGTACAAGCTGTCCCGGTAACAGGAGCCGTTATTGTAACTACACCTCAAAAACTAGCATTAGCAGACGTGGTAAAAGCCATTGCAATGTTTAAAAAGTCTGCCATTGAAGTACCGATACTAGGCCTGATAGAAAATATGGCTTATTTTATTCCAGAAGAACTGGCTAACAAACAACGGTATTATCCTTTTGGCCAAGGAGGAGGCAAGGAATTAGCAGATAACTACGATGTACCTTTTTTAGGGGAAATCCCATTGATAACAGCCATCCGAGAGACAAGTGATGAAGGTGTACCCGCTGCCAAGGCTTCAACCGAGTTAGGTAACTTATTTAAGGATTTAGCCAGTGCCCTAGCTCAGCAAGTAAGTATTCGCAATATACAGTTATTCCCTACTCAACGTGTCCTAAGAAAATAATTACTCTGATATCCCTATATATTAGAATAAATAACCTGTCGAGTACCAGGAAAAGCTGATATCACCAGGAAACCCTAAAAACATTTAACTCGGCCAGCAAATAACAAGCTAGCTTACATCACTGCTTTTGAAAATACTCTTGTAGCCCATCCCATAACAACCAACGTAACTGGAATCATAAATAAAAAAGCATATCCCACACTTACATGCATCAACTCTCCTATTGTTAAATGACGAGCAGCTTCAACTACATAATAGATTGGGTTGAAATGTGCAATAGTTCTAAGCCATGTTGGAGCAAGACTCATGGGAAGCATCATACCTGAAAGGAGCGTCAGCGGCATATTGATACCATGTGTAATAGGGGCTAGTTTATCTTCACTTTTTGTTATAAGTCCTAGCGCATAGCTAAAAGATGATGTAGTAGCAATTAATAAGCTTAGAAGGATGAGCAGTATACCTAGACCCGAAATGTTTATACGGAATCCAAAAGGTAAAGCAATCAGTACAAAGAATAATGAACTAATTAAATTAACAACCACATCTTGTAGTACCATTCCACCTAAAATGGAAAAGCGACTAATTGGGGTCACTCTAAATCTTTCAATAATACCACTTCTAAGCTCATCTATAATACCAAAACCAACAAACATTGATCCTCCAAATGCAGTTAAAGCTAGCATGCCAGGTACAAAAACAGTTAAAATATTATCAGTGGGAAAAGATTTGCTAAAAGCCAAACTTTTTAAAAGTGGAGCAAAAAGACCCAAATACATGACCGGTGTCGTAAGGCTCATAAATACAAAAGCTGGATTTCTGCGTGTTTCTGTTAATTTACGTCTGAATAATAAGCCTATTTCTTGTATCATACTTAGTCGTTTTTAATTGATGTATAACTTTCTAATTATATTATAGATTAATTGCCTATAGACCTCCTTCTTCTCGAAGCGCATGGCCTGTTTTTTTCAAAAACACGTCATCAAGTGTTGGCACAGATAAACTAATACTTTCAAGCACAATCTTTTCTGCATCCAATAAACGTAAAATCTGCGTTAACGCTACATCCCCTTGTTCTACATATAGACGTATAGGTTGGGTATCTGGAGCAATTTCCTTAATGAAAGACTGTCCCTTCAAAATTTGAATTGTCCGTTCTTCTTCTGATTTATTTACGCCAATATGAATAATATCACCCGAAATTTGTCTTTTTAAATCTTTAGGAGTGCCAACTTCTACAATCTTTCCTTGGTCCATAATAGCCAATCGATCAGCTAGGAAATCTATTTCATCTAAATAGTGAGAAGTAATAAATATGGTGATACCTTCTTTTTTCAAGGCCTTAATCTGATTCCATAAATTAGCACGATTTTGAGGATCCAGTCCAGTTGTTGGCTCATCTAAAAAAAGAATTTTAGGCTTATGCATCATTCCAAGTGCTACATCCAATCTACGTCGCTGGCCCCCTGAATAAGTGGTTACAAAACGATCAATACATTCCCCCAAAGAAAGAATTTCAATTAAATGATTGGCTGCTTGCTTAACTTCTGCTTGGCTCATACCATACAACCTGCCTTGCAACATCAAATTTTCACGGCCTGTAGCATTTCTATCTGCCCCTCCTTCCTGACTTACAAACCCAATCCTGCGCCTAACTTCTTGAGGCTGTGTTTTAACATTATAACCTGCTACAAAAGCATCTCCGCTATCAATAGGAAGAAGTGTTGTAAGCATTCTCAATGTAGTAGTTTTCCCAGCTCCATTAGGTCCTAAAAAACCAAAAATTTCTTTTTCGAACACTTCTAAATTTACGCCTCGTACGGCCTCATAGAAGCCTCCTTTTACAGGAAACTTTTTTTTAAGGTCTTTTATAGTGATTACGCTTTGCATAGAAAGATGAGATATTATTTTTTATAGTCCGCTAACAAAATTTTAAAATTACCGTAATTATAATCAAGCTACAGTAAATCACCAAAGAAATTAAGCAAAATGTAGGATAGGTTACATAGAAATATAAAGTTATACGCAAGATATGATAAAGATCTGAAGTCTAATCTTAGAAAACTGAAATAAGAACTTATATTTTTCTAGACAGATTATATCAAAGTTAAATTTGATAACCCCAGGTATAACTTTTTAAATTTCTTAGCTCGTCAAGCCTTATCAATCAAATGTTTATTTCCAAAAATATATCATCTAGATGCCATGATTATCATAAGCTATTTTGTAAAAGTAAATACAAAAATTTAGTATAATTTATATACATATTTGCAATTCTGATAAAAATCTTATATAATGCGACATTGCACATCATTATGCGATTATGATAAAAATATTGATCGTATTACCCTATATACACAAACGCATTAGCGTTTATTATTTGCGAGCTCTAATCACATCGGTTATCAGTCTGGCAGGGTTTCTAATGGTTGTATCTTGTAAAAATAAGAAAGCACCTAAACTGTCCCATCCATCTGCATCTGTTCCTGAAAATGAACAAACCGAACCATTCAATATGTCAGTGAAAAAATCACAGTTAATAGATAAACAAAAAACAATCAACTTGACCATAAAAGCCGTAGGCCAAGATAACATTTCTTGTATCCAAGATTTTAAGCTTCAAGTTAAATTTTTAGAAGAACAAGCTTTTGAGAGTCATATATCTTATGAAAATACTACTAATCAAAAAGAAACTGTAACCTATATCAATAAGGCTTTAAAGGAATTTAAAGATGTTTCTACTAAAATAACGGCCTCAACAAAGAAGCAGCTAACTATACCAATTAAATTAAAGTTAAACCCGGCTGATCAGGCCACCAAGCTTACGTTAGGAATAGAATTATTAGATCAACAACATACAGTCCTCCAAAAGATGGAAGTAGTCTGGATGAAAGGGAAATTATTAGTACGTAACATAGATGAATTAGTTGGAGGAAAGATAGGTAGCTTTATTTTAAAAAATGCCACAGATCATACCTTTGATGCCAACAAAATCGAGCTAAATTTATCTAGCTCTCCTGGTATTATATGTCAATTTGTAAAAACCAATACCCATACGGCTACATTAAGGCAATTACTAAAAGATGATGTCCACTCATTAAAATCAGATACGGAAACTGAGCCTATAGAATTCAAGGTAATCCCTGTCTCTAAGAGTAAAAATTCTAAAAATGAGATCAAACTTATCCTCACACAGGAACCAGGAAAGATAGCGCTAGTTACACATAAAATAACCTACAAACACCCCCCTACTCCTTCTGAAACAGAAAGTAGGCAAGAAAAATCTGACGTACAGAAAAACACATCAGAAAGTAGGCAACAGGAAAACACGTCTTCACACAAAACCACAACTGAACCTCAAAAACAGGAATCCACTCAAAAAGTCAATCAGGAAACCCAAGAACCAGCTAACACAAATACAAGCAATCAAGAATACGAATCGGCAAAAAAAGAAGAAGAAAAACAATCAAAGCACCCTAGCTTTAAAAAAGCCTCTGACAAAAATAGCCCAAAGCAGCAAGCAAGGTCTAAGAAAAAATCAGACATCCCTCCCAACTACATACCTGATTTACATCTGGACATTAAACAGAAATTAAAAAAACATGGAGAACCAAGTAAAAAGTTCCTTGTTCTTGTGCAGAATAAAGGACAAGAATTAAGTCAAGAAACCCTCTGTAATGTAACACTGAAATACAATGTTAAAGGAGAAGGTGATTTAACAAATGTTAGGCTTAAAAAAAGAAGAAGCCAAACTGTTATCAATGGAGCAAAACTAGGTGATCTTTTAAATTCTGGCTTGGCAGCAGGAAATCAAGAAAGCTTCGAATTATTAATAGAAAGCGGAAATGCAGAAAACTTGGTTATTGAGCTTTTTTTAGAAGGTGTAAAAAATACAC
Organism: Candidatus Amoebophilus sp. 36-38; assembly: GCA_001897825.1. GTDB lineage: Bacteria > Bacteroidota > Bacteroidia > Cytophagales > Amoebophilaceae > Amoebophilus. The sequence continues at coordinate 8,199 of MKUM01000033.1, read as the reverse complement.
ATACAGCCCTAGTAACTTGGAAGCAAGTAGAAAAAATAAAGCAAAATAAAAACGAAACCAGCCCAATACCTGACCTGGAACTGAGCCTTGATAAACGAGATAATGAGACAATTAAAATGTTTAATCTTTTGCTAAAAAATAAAGGAGAAAAATTAAGCAAAGAGGATCTCAACAACATAAAAATAAAATATACCATCGAAGGGATAGGCGATTTAGCTGATGTAAAACTTACCAGAAGAAAAAGCAACCTATCAGATATCCAAGGGCAGAGCTTAGGAAATTTATTAAATAAGGGCATAGAGCCAGGACACGATACGAAATTTCAACTAATCATAAATAGTGTAAATGCTGATAGCTTAATTATCCAAATTAGTTTAGAAGGAGTAAAGTGCATAAATACAGTTCCAGTAAATTGGAAAAAGAAAGAAGAAAGAAAAAACAAAAAGATTAAGTAAAAAAATGTGTGATTCGTAGAGGTGGTTACAAGCAATCTATCAGTCTAAATGGTGACTAGTACACATGAATATAGAAATACATCAACCCCACGATAGCTTTGCCAAACGCATTCTTTCAGATATAGCTGTAGCACGCGAGCTCATAACAGTTCACGTGCCTGCTGATATTGTAAAAAGAATAGATTGGGAATCATTACAATTAACTAACAAAAGTTTTATTTCAAAGGAACTTAAACAATACCATAGTGACGTCGTATATAAATGTATGATTGATAATAAGCAAACCTATATATACACGCTTGTCGAGCACCAAAGTACCCCAGATGAATTGTTATCATTCAGGCTATTGGAGTATAATGTCTTATTAATAAGACAGCATTTAGATGAAGGAAATAAAAAGTTACCTATTATTAACCTTTGTATATATGCTGGCCAAGAGAGTCCCTATCCTTATTCGGTGGATATCTTTGACTGTTTTGAAGATATAGAACTAGCCAGGGGAAAGATGTTTAAACCTGCTAAGCTATTAGATTTAACAATATTAAATCAAGAAGAACTATTAAAAGATGGATCTTTCGGATTGGTAGAAATATTGCTTAAGCAGGGAATAGAACGTGATCATCTAAATTGGATAAATAATAATACAGTATTAATTTGTAAAATAACTAAGAGCCCTTTTGGATCTACTGGTGTAATGTATATATTAGGTACCGATGATAAGAATGATCCAGAAGATCTACTAAAAGCAATAATAAAAGCATCACCAGATCAAGAGACTATAATTATGAGTGCAGCACATAAATTACAAGAAAAAGCTAAACTAGAAGGTATACAAACAGAAAAGATGCAGATAGCAAAGAATATGCTTAAAGAAGGTTGTGAAATAAGCTTAATTCAAAGAATAACAGAGTTACCTAAAGTAAGCATAGAGAACCTTAAAAGAGAGATTGAAAAGTCTAGTAGAAATAAATAGGGCACGACAGCAGCATATAAATTACAAGATTTCTCTCCATACTGCTATCCTAGTTACCAAATTCTAACTTTTGCTCCGGTAGGGTTTATTTCCTACTAGATATATCAGCCTCCTCTGGACACGCAACCGTAATTTTCTGTTCATTCGCCCTGCTGGTCCAACCAAACAACACTCGATCTGATTCAAGGGATTTTAGTAGGCTTATCATATCGTAGATCAATTACTCGGCTAGGTAATCAAACTCAAATAAAGTATATTGGCTACAACCAATTAGAGAAAAGAATTCATACACTCCTATGGCTAAACAAATAACCCAATATTTAAAACTAGAAAATAAGTTAAAGCAACTTACACATCTTCGAAATCTGGCCTCTGTTCTGCATTGGGATGCAGAAATCAACTTACCCAAAGGTGCCACAGCTAATCGCCACGAAGAGTTAGCCACACTCACCATGCTTACACATGAAATGTCCACTTCACAAGAGTTAGGCAATTTGATTGAAGCAGCAACCCAAGAAATAGGCTATCTGGATGAATGGCAAAAGTCTAATCTAGCTACCATCAAAAGAAGCTATGAACATGCCCAATGTATTAACCCTGACCTACAGCATGCATATAGTATAGCTACCAGCGAATGTGAGTTTGTATGGCGAGAAGCACGCAAAAAGAATGATTTTACCCAATTGATACCTCACTTGGACCATGTCTTTAAGCTATCGCGTAAAATAGCTGATCTAAAAGCTAGTCATTTCAACAAGGATCCATACGATATGCTCATGGATGGCTATGATCCAGATAGAAGCACAACCGAAATACAAGGAGTATATGATATACTTAAGCGGGAGTTACCTAAGCTAATTGAGAAAATTACTGCCAAACAACAAGCAGAAAAAATTATCAATTTACCCGACAAAATTGACGAAAACATACAAAAGACAATTGGACTTCGACTCATTGAAAAGATGGGTTTTGACATGGATAAAGGACGCCTTGATAAGTCTGCCCATCCATTCTGCAGTGGTTCAAATGATGATGTACGGCTTACCACTAGGTATGATGAAAATAATTTTATAACAGGCTTATTTGGTATTATACATGAAACTGGTCATGGCCTATACCAACAAAATCTTCCCGAATCTTATCGAAATCAGCCTGTTGGCCAGCCCAAAGGTATGGCTTTTCACGAGAGTCAGTCTTTAATTATGGAGTGCCAAGCCGGGACCTCGTTCGAGTTTATACAATTTTTAGCCCGCCTTCTACGAGACGAGTTCGGATTCAAGGGCCCAGCTTATTCTGCTGAGAATCTGTATAAATTAGTAAATAGAGTTCAACCAAGCCTTATCCGCGTAGAAGCAGATGAGGTTACGTACCCGCTACATGTGATCATTCGTTTTGAAATAGAACAGGCTATCATAAAAGACAGGGTACAAGCAACTGATTTGCCCCATCTGTGGAATACAAAAATGAAAGAATACTTGGGCATTACTCCCACAAATGATAGCGAAGGTTGTATGCAAGATGTACATTGGCCGGCCGGATTGCTGGGCTACTTCCCTTGCTATACAAACGGCGCCATTATTGCTAGCATGCTCATGAAAGCCGCTCAAATCAAATATCCAGCTATCAAAACTGAATTACGTGAAGGTAGCTTTGAAAGTTTGAATACTTACCTCAACCAAAACTTACGAAATTTTGGTGCACAAAAGAGTTCTTCTGAATTGCTTAAAACATCAACAGGTTATGAAAAAATAAATCCTGGCATTTTCCTAGACTACCTAGCTGGCAAATATCTATAATAGCAAGCTTCTTGATTGGCTTCCAAAGAGCCAAGTTGAAATGCCTTAGGCCTACTAGCTAGTATCATGCTAAAACTGAATACTACGATGCTTTTTTCATCCATTCTGATCCGATACTTAAAAAATCAACTAACTCCATGTGATTATATGCTGTGGCTACCTGTACAGGTGTTAAGCCGTCGTTATTCGGCGTGGTTAGATCTGCCCCATGCGCTCTCAATATCCTTACTATCTCTAGATTACCTTTCTGAGCAGCTATATGCAACGGAGTAGTACCATTTTTATCCTTCGCATTAACATCTGCTCCCAGCTCCGTTAGCCACTTAACTTTATCCAAATCATTGTGTCGAATTGCCAAATGTAGCAGCGTTTGCCCATCCTCATATATTTTATCTATTAACAGTTTAATTATTTCTGTATGTCTCTCTTCTACAGCCACATGTAAAGGAGTTTTGCCCTGCTTATCTTTAGCATTAACGTTGGCTTTTAATCTCATTAACTCACGAACTACTTCTACATGCGCTTTTTTTGCAGCAATATGCAGAAGCGTATTACTTTGTTTATTTTTTGCATCCTTGGCATTCACATCAGCTTTTGAACCCATCAATAAATTAACTATTTCTGCACACCCGTTTTTAATAGCCAAATATAAAGGGGTATTACCCTGTTTATCCTTAGCATTAACTTTGGCTTTTAATCTTATTAATTCTCGTACTACGCTTACATGTCCTTTTTTAGCAGCCAAATGCAATGGGGTTTGGCATTTTTTATCCTTGGCATTTACTTTGGCTCCTAATTCTATCAAACGCTTAGCTAATTTTTTATGGCCTTGCAAAGCGGCCAAATGTATGGCCTTACTACCCAAATCATTTCGATCATTGATATATTGATTTCTAAATTTAAGTCCAGCTACTTTTCTTATTAACAGTTCAGCTATTTTTCTATAACCTTGCCAAGCAGCTAAATGCAAAGGAGTATTACCTTCCTCATCTTTTCCTTCTGAATTAGCCCCTTTCTCTAATAGTAATCTAACTACTTCTACATGCCCTTCTAAAACAGCTAAATGCAAAGGAGTACGATTGAGTTGGTTCTTGACATCAACCGCAGCTCCTATACTTAGTAATAGCTTAGCTAATTTTTTATGCCCTTGCAAGACGGCGAAATGCAAAGGAGTTAACCCTTGTTCATTTTGAGAATCAATATAGTTATTTTCTAGTTTAACCTCGGATGCCTTTTCTATTAATAGTTCAGTTACTATTCGACTTCCTGTCAAGGCAGCCAAATGCAAGGGAGTGTTACCCTCATTATTTTTTGCCTCTACCCTACCTCCTTGTTCTATTAAAAACCGAACTATTTCTACATGACTTTTCAAAGCAGCATATTGTAAAGGAGTACAGCCTTTATCATCTTTAAGATCTACCTGAGATACTTCTGGTAGTAATAATTGAATTAGTTCTAGATGTCCTTGCATAACAGCCAAATGCAAAGGGGTTTTCCCTGTTTTGTTTATATTGTTTACTTTAGCTCCATTTTGAATTAGCCGATCAGCTACTGCTCTTTCCCCTTTGTAAGCAGCTATATGCAAAGGGGTGTTCCCTTCCTTGTCTATCTTGTCTACCCTAACTTTTTTTCTTAATAACAAGTTAACTACTTCTATATGACCTTGCATAGTAGCGATATGCAAAAGGGTACGTCCAGTATCTTTCCACTCAGCATAAATGTCAGCTTTTTTCTTTATTAACAGATTAACTACGCTTGTATGACCTTTCGTAATAGCCAGATGCAACGGTGTCTGCCCATCTATATTCTCAGTATCTACTACCGCTCCCTGCTTAATTAATAATTTGGCTAATTTTCTATTTCTATTCAGAGCAGCAATGTGCAAAGGCTTGGTTCCTCTAACCTCGGCATTTACATCAGCTCCTTTTTTTATGAGATCATCAACTAAGAATAGGTGGCCCAGATGCGTAGCTGTATGCAAAGGAGTAAAACCATCTTTAAATGTAGTATTAACATTAGCTCCTTTTGCTACCAGCAGTCTAGCCATTTGTACATGCCCTTGTTGAATAGCTACATGCAGCGGCGTTAAAGCATCATGATCTTGCATATTAACATCAACACCTAATTGTATTAAACAATTAGCTTGCTCTACATTATTTTCTCGAACAGCCCAATGCAAAAGGCTTCGTCCTAATTTATCTCTAGCAGATGCTAAAAGTTTAGCTACCTCTAGATAGCCTGCTCGAAAAGCCATATCAAATGGCCTATGACCAGCTGTATTTTTAACCTGTATATCTGCCTCTTTTTCTAGTAATAATTGAATTATTTTTATGTACCCTCCCAAAGCAGCTACATGTAAGGGAGTATTGCCTTGCTGATCCTTGTGTGTCATGTCAACTTCAAAATCAATCAATACCTGAACTGTCTCTAGGTGATCTGTCTGAGCAGTCAAATGTAAGGAATTTTGGCCTTTGGAATTCAGTGCATGTAAATTGGCTCCCTTTTCTATTAAAAATTGTACTACTTCTCGCTGTCCTTTGTGAGCAGCTATATGTAAAGGAGTATGACCTTGACTATTTTTCTCTTCCATATCAGCTCCTGATTCCCATAATATCTCAACTACTTTTCTATGACCTCTTTGAGCAGCCCCATGCAAAGCTGTATGACCTCCATGGTCTTTCTCATCTACTTTTGCTCCTTTTGCTAGTAAAAGTTCAACTACCTTTTCATGCTCTTCTCGAGCAGCTACATGCAATGGGGTTTCTTGATTTATATTCTTAGTATGTATGTCTAATCCTTGTTCTATGAATAGCTTAACTATTTTTTCATGCCCTCCTGCAGCAGCTACATGTAAAAGAGTTTCTTGATTTATATTTTTAACCTGTATATCTACTCCTTTTTCTAGTAATATTTGAATAATTGCTTCATACCCTCCTCGGGCAGCTTCATGCAAGGCAGTTTCTTGATCCTTATTCTTAGCATGTATATCCGCTCCATTTTCTAGTAATATTTGAATAATTTCTTCGTGCCCCCTTTGAGCGGCATAATGCAAAGGAGTCTCTTGAGTTATATTTTTAACATGCACGGAATGTATAGGTTTAACACGGATTTCTGTTGCTTTTTTTATTAGTAGTCTAACGATCTCTGGATAGCCTTCTCGAGCAGCCACATGTAAAGGAGTATTACCTTCGTATCTATTTTGAATGCTAATAGTAGCTCCATGTTCTATTAAAAGCTCAGCTATTTCCCAGTAGCCTTTGCTAGCAACCTCATGTAAAGGAGTATTATCGTTGTATTCATCCTGGGCATTAACATCAGCTCCATGATTTATTAAAAGCTCAGCTAATTCTTGATTGCCTTGTTTAGTGGCTATGTGCAAGGGAGTTAAACTATGATTATTTTTAGTATCGATTTCAGCCTGCTTCTTGATTAAAAATTGTACCAACTGTATATTACCTTTATGAGCAGCTACATGTAAGCAGGTATTACCTATATTATTTTTTTCATTTACACAAGCTCCTTTTTTTATTAAAAAACAAACTAACCCTGTATTACCTATTGCAGCACCTAGATGCAAAGGCGTGTCACCATCTATATTCTTTAAATTAATATCAGCACCTAATCGTAGGAGGAGGAGGATTAAATCTCTATTGAACTTGGTATGTTTCATGGCCACCATATGTAACAAACTATTATAATTGTTATCTTTAAGATGGGAAATATTTGATCCAAAACTTTTCTTGATGAAAAATTCAATAAGCTTCATACTGTTCAAGACAATAACTTGTCTGAATAAAGCAGCTGAGTGAATGGAAATACCTTGCTTAAGCACTTGATTTTCAGATAACTCTTGGTTAGTCATTTCATTACTATCTAGCTCCTCTAAAAGTAATTTACTTCTATCATCTGTCAAATTACTCCCTTCTGCAATTAACAATTGTTTGATTGTTTCTATATGCCCTTTTTTAACAGCCAAATACAAAGGAGTCAAACCCTGATTGTTGGTAGCATGTATATCCACTCCTTTCTCAATTAAAAATCGAATTATTTCTATATGCCCTTCTATAGCAGCCAAATGTAAAACTGTATTACCTTCATTATCTTTCTCATTTACTTTTATTCCTTTTTCTACCAACATGGCAACTATTTCTAAATGACCTTTAAAAGCAGCAAAATGTAAAGCTGTTCGACCTACACCATTTTTTTCATCCACTTGTACTCCTTTTGCTAGTAACATCGTAACTATTGCTTGATGGCCTTTCAAAGCAGCAAAATGCAAAGACGTATAACCTCTATCATCTTTCTTTTCCACTTCTGCTCCTTTTTTTAGTAAAAATTCAACTATTTTTAAATGGCCTCTCACAGCAGCCCAATGCAAAGCCGTCTCACCTACATTAGTTTTTTCATCCACTTCTGCTCCTTCTTCTAGTAAAAATTCAACTAATTCCAGATAGCCTCCTCGAGCAGCAAAATGCAAAGCTGTATAATCATTATCATTTTTCTCATCCACTTTGGCTCCTTTGTTTAGTAAGAATTCAACTAATTCTAGATGACCTTCGCTAGCAGCTAAATGCAAAGCTGTGCCAATTATATTATCCTTTTCATTCATTTTTGCTCCTTTGTCTAGTAACATCGCAACTATTGCTTGATAGCCTTCCATAACAGCGTGATGCAGAGCTGTATAATCTCCATTATTTTTCTCATCTACTTTTGCTCCTTTTGCTATTAAAAATTCAACTATTTCTAGATGGCCTTGCATAGCAGCTAAATGCAAAGCCGTATGACCTCTATTATTCTTCTCATCCACTTTTGCTCCTTTGTCTAGTAACTTCGCAACTATTGCTTGATGGCCTTTCACAATAGCAGCATGCAAAACTGTCTCTCCTGCATTAGTTTTCTCATCTATTTTTGCTCCTTTGTCTATTAACATCGCAACTATTCCTTGATGACCTTTAAAAGCAGCAAAATGTAAAGC
>MKUM01000032.1 GCA_001897825.1 Candidatus Amoebophilus sp. 36-38 | reverse complement strand
TTTGGCTTACGATTTAATCTGATTGCTGCTATTTATAACTCTGAACTAATATGTTAAGTTTCGGAAGAGCTCTAATAAAATATTCAAGACTAAAATTCTCTTTCTCAGGGATATCAGTAAGGCCTACCTTGACCATATTGGATGGACTAGAATGAGTGGATGCTTGTTGTGAAGATGGTATATTGTTTTGAGTAGCTCCTTGTAAAGTAGAAGCAGCAAGTAAAACAACGAGGAAGATTAAATGTGTGAGGCTAGTTTGTTTGAGTAATTTTGTCTTTCTGGAAAACTTATTTTGGATTAACATCGTTATCTCAAATAGTTAGCAACCAACTTTTAGCAAAAATAAAACCTTAAAGAGAATTTATAGCAAAATAAATCTCGCCAGTTTAATATAATTAACTCACCTTACCTCTCAGGACTATACTAAGTTTCTCAATTCATGATATTATACATTCATTTTCTAGGATGATTTTGTTCCGCCTCTTGTTGTTCTTCTTTAAGTTTCTCTATATTTCTCCTGACCTTTTGTATGTCCGGATGATCAGTTTTATTTGGATATAATGTCCAAAACATTTTAAGCGCATCTTGATAATACTTCATTGCTTCTTGACTTTTACCTAAATCTCTATAAACAGTTCCTATACTATTCAGTGTATTAGCTATGTAAGGATGATTACCTTTATATAAGGCCTGCCTCGTATAAAGGGCTTGTCTATAATACTCCAATGCCTCTTCATATTTTCCTAAATCTCTGCAAACATCCCCTAGATTACTCAATGATCCAGCTATAGCAGGATCATTGTCTGGATAAAAGATCCTTTGCATTGCAAAAGCTTGCTGATAATACTTTAACGATTCTTCATATTTTCCTAAAGCTCCACAAACAATCCCTAAATTATTCAGTGAATCAGCTATATCTATGTGATTATCTTTATATAAGGCCTGTCTCATATAAAGGGCTTGTTTACAATACTTCAATGCTTCTTCATATTTTCTTAAATGTTTATAAACCTTTCCAAGATGATTTAGAGACATAGCTATATCAGGGTGGTTGCCTGTATATAAGGTCTGTCTCATTTCAAAGGCTTGCTGATGATACTTTAACGATTCTTCATATTTTCCTAAAGCTTCATAAACAATCCCTAAATTATTCAGTGAACTAGCTATATCTATGTGATTACCTTTATACAAGGCCTGCCTCATTTCAAAGGCTTGACTCAAATACTTTAAGGCTTCTTGGGGTTGACCTAAACTAGAATAAACGATTCCTATATCATTCAGTGAACTAGCTATATTAGGATGATTGTCTGGATAAAAGACCCTTTGCATTGCAAAAGCTTGCTGATAATACTTTAACGATTCTTCATATTTTCCTAAAGCGCTGCAAACACTCCCCAGATCATTCAGTGAACTAGCTATATCAGGATGATTATCTGAATACAAAGCTTGTCTCATTGCAAGGGCTTCCTGATGATAGCTCAGAGCTTTCTCATAGTTACAAGCTACTTTCTTACTGTAACTACCCATGCGACCCATCAAAATCGCTAACAAGGGTTGTGTGATCTCCTCTTCGATTGCAGCTGCTAAAACATATGATACATTTGAAGCATATAACCTCGCTTGTTCCCAGCTACTATCAGGCATTCTAGTTACCTCAGGCATATGTTGTTTCATTACCTGCACAAGCACTTTTACTAAATCTTGTTTGGATATTTTAGCTACTCTTCTTCTCCAACCTTGGTATTCTTTACATACTGCTTGTACTTCTCGATTTATTTGTACTCCCCATTTATTTGGACCATTTATAATTGTTATCAAAGATAACTTCTCTAACCTAACTAATATAGTGTTCAATTTTTTCTCATTGTCTATCCTCAATAAACCACTTACCAAAGGCAAGGGAATAAAATCTGGATCTAAGTATGCACCATATCGCATCATTAGTTGAGAAAGTGAATCTAATGTTTCTAATCCTAAACTTACTTCAGGTAACATAAGTTTTCCTCGACTTTTTTTACCTTGTTCCTTCAATGCTCTTAGTTTATTAAGATAGCTTTCTACATTCATAAGCCTCACTACACTAATATACCCTGTAGCTAAAACTAGTTTTTGAGGTATAAGTCCTACTTCTTTGATCAATGCTTCTATATCTTGCTCATTAGGTTTAAGGTTCTGCAACCTTTGCTGAATATAAATTTTACCTTCTTCAGGAGTAAAAGGACTTAGTTCAACTTGGCTGTAGTTTTCAAAATTCTTTCTATTTCTAGTGGTAATAATAACTTGTACTAAAAAAGGTCGATGCGACAAACATTCAGCTACCAAACTTTGTTCTATCGCATTGTCTAAAATTAGCAAAGTAGGTTGTTTACGATCTTCTATAGCATTGTAAACTTTTTCGGTTAACCTGGCAAGATACATAGTAGGTTTTCTTTTCAGCTGAGCTAGCTGTTCATCACTGATGCCCAATTCTTTGGCCATAGATTCATAACTCGTTATTAGTTTATCTTGAGTCTCTGCTGTTATCCATCGTACAGCTTGTTTGCCTTCTTGTTCATATCCGTACTGAGTGGCTAGCGTACTTTTACCTATTCCACCGTGGCCACACACCACACATACACTTTGCTTATATAATTTTATACTTAACTCGTCTTGGATTTTTCTCCTAGGTATATATTCCTTTAACCTAGGGTAAGGTATATAACTAGGAAGCTTGGGAAGAATAGTCTCCATTGACAGGATTAGGTTTGATTTACTATAATTATTTTCTTCTAATTCTTCACTTAGTTTGAATGCTTCTTGTTTATATAAAACAATATCTTCAGCTATTTGCCTATCCAATTCCAATATCTCCTTCATTAGCTTCTTCTCATACGCTTTCCTTTCTTCATCTGTTATATTAGCAGCTGTAGCTATAGCATATTTCCTAAACCTTTCAATAAATCCTTCAAAATGTTTATCCTTATTATCAATATTATATAAATCGTGAATGAGTTTTAATAATTCCTCAAAATAGTCATTCTTGGTAAACTCAACAGATATTTTATGGCTTAACATAAACGGCAAACTCTCTTCCGCTGTCCCCTCCAATAAAATAGGAACAACCCTATTTCCTCTTCCTGTACTATATCTAACTAAGTATTCTATTAATTGTCTTTCTAACCTAGCTACATGCCCCGTATCTTTATAAATTGCTGCTCGCTTGTTATATTTTTCCATGTATAACTTAGTACCTACTACAATGACCCAATCAGCTGCTTCTATCTCTTTAATAAATTCATTTAATAGTGTTCCCTTTTTAACTATCCATCCATCTAATAAAACCTTTATTCCTGCTTTATTGAGCATTTCACAAAAGCGCTTCACCCAATATTCATGATAAGGATCTCCCCATGCATAGCTAATAAAGCAAGTAGGAGTTTTACTATCTCTTCGTTTTAAATAGGGGAGTATATTTTCTTGAAGAAGTTTCAAATATGCTCTTTCTTTAATAAAATATTCAAGACCAAAGTTTCCTTTCTCTGGTATATCGGTAAGTCCTATTTTTACCATATTGATTGATTGTTGCGAAGGGGATAGGTTATGGGGAGCAGCTGTTCTGAAAGCAGATACGTTGAATAAAACAATAAAAGAGATTAGATGAATGAGACTATTTCGCTTGAACAATCTTGTTTTTCTAGAAAACTTACTTTTTATTAACATCGTTATTTCAAATAGTTATCTAATTAACTCCCGCAAACATAAAATTCTCAAAAACACTTATAGAAAAATTAGTTTTATCAATTTAATATAATTTTCTCATCTTACCTTTCAGGAGTCTATATTAAGTTCTTCCAATTGTGATACTATACACTTATTCCCTTAATTATAACTTTGTTTTGCCCCCTACTGTTCCTCTTGAAATTTTTCTATATTTCTTTGAACCATTTGTATATTAGGATGATTAGTGTTATTTGGATACAGAGCCTGATACATCTTAAGAGCTTGCTGAAAATACTGTAACGCTTCTTGTGGTTGCCTGGTCTCGTAATAAACTAGACCTATATCATTTAGAGAATCGGCTATGGTAGTATGATTGCCTGTATATAGAACCTGTCTCATTCGAAGAGCTTGCTTTAAATATGTTAATGCATCTTCATATTGACCTAAACCTCTATAGGCGATTCCTAAATTATTAAGGAACCTAGCGATATTCACATGGTTACCAACATACAAAGCTTTCCCCATTTCAAAGGCTTGCTGAAAATATCTTAATGCTTCTTGGGGTTGCTTAGACTCGTAATAAACCATACCTATATTATTTAAGAAATTAGCTGCCTCTGAATGATTGCCAGAATATAACGCTTGAACCATTTCAAGGGCTTGCTTTAAATATGTTAATGCATCTTCATATTGACCTAAACCTCTATAGGCGATTCCTAAATTATTAAGGAATCTAGCGATATTCACATGGTTACCAACATACAAAGCTTTCCCCATTTCAAAGGCCTGCTGAAAATATCTTAATGCTTCTTGGGGTTGATTAGACTCGTAATAAACCATACCTATATTATTTAGGAAATTAGCTGCCTCTGAATGATTGCCAGAATATAACACTTGAACCATTTCAAGAGCTTGCTTTAAATATGTTAATGCATCTTCATATTGGCCTAGCTCTTTATAAACTATTCCTACATTATTCAATGATTTAGTTATGTCCGGATGATTTTTCCCTTTATGAATTTGTCGATATATCTCAAGGGCTTGCTGGTGAAAAAATAGTGCCGCCATGTAGTCACAAGTTAATTCCCTACTGTAAATGGCCGCGCGATCATATAAAATAGCTAAGAAAGGTTGTACCATTTTGGGTACACTTGCTAATACACTAGTTACATTGCTAAAATAAAGTTTTGCTTGCGTCCAGGTAGCATCAGGTTCTTTGGCTATCTCAGGCATGCATTGTACTAGCATTTGTAGCAGAGTCATTGCTAAAGATTGTTCTGTTACCTTATTGTTTCCTTTTCTTTTCCACTTTTGATATTCTTTGCATGCTGCTTGTATTTCTCGGTGTATCTGGATCCCTTCTTTATTTGGACTATTGTTTATAATTTTTATCAAAGAGAACTTCTCTAATAGGGCTAATATGTCGCTTATTCTTTCTTCATCACTTACTCTTAACAAAGCACTTACCAAGGATAAAGGAATGAACTCTGGATCTAAGTAAGCACCATAGCGCATTATCAGCTGAGAAGGTGCATCTAGTATTTCTAATCCTAAATTAGCTTCAGGTAAAACGAGCTTACCTTGTCTTTTTTTACCTTGCTTCTTAAGCACTCTTAGTTTATTTATATATCTATCTATGTTCATAAAGCTTATTTCAGTAATATATCCTGTAGCTAAGGCTAGCTTCTGTGGTATAAGTCCTACCTCTTTGATTAGTGCTTCTATATTTTGCTCACTAGGTTTAAATTCCTGCAACCTTTGCTGGATATATGCTTTACCTTCTTCAAGAGTAAAAGCACTTAATTCAACTTGACTATAATTCTTAAAACTTTTTTTATCTCGAGTAGTAATAATGACCTGTACTATTTTAGGTCTATCTAATAAGCATGCAGTTACTAACTGTGAGTCTACCGCATTATCTAAAATTAGTAAAGTAAGTTGTTTGTGCTCCACTAATGTATTATATACCATGCTAGCTAACATTTTAGGATAGCTAACAGGCTCTTCTTTTAGTCTAGCTAGTTCCTGTTTTAACTTAAGCTGGGCTAGTTCTAGCTGAGCTGAGTTCTCGTACTTATCATTATTTACCAGTTCTCCAGCTATATTCTCATAAGCTTGTATTAACTTATCTTGAGTTTCTGCTGGTATCCAACGTACAGTTCGCTCTTCTTTTCGAGCATGCCCATATTCGGCTACTAAAGTACTCTTGCCTACTCCTCCATAGCCAGTCACTATACATATCCCCTCTTTATTTAACTTTTGTCTTAATTCTTGTTGAGTTTTCTCTCTCTCTATATACTCCTTTGTTCTAGGATAGGGTATATAACTGAGAAACTTGGGAAGAGTAGTCTTCGTCGCTAGAGTTGGGGATGATCCCATATAATCTACTTCTTCTAATTCCTCCCTTGGGTTGAAAGCATCTTGTACATATAAATCAACATCTTCAGCTATTTGCCTCTCCAATTCCAATATCTTCTCTATCTGATTCCTTTTAAAGGCCTTCTGCTTTTTCTCAGGTATATTAGCAGCTATTATAGCATAGCTCCTAAAATTATTAATAACTTTTTCAAAGTAGTTGTCACGATTATCAATATTATATAAATCATGAATAAGCTTTAATAATTCCTCGAAGTAATCATTTTTAGTAAACTCAGAATAAATTTTATGATGTAACATAAATGGGAAGCACTCTTCTGGAGTTCCTTCTAATAAAATAGGGACAACCTTATTACCCCACTCTGTATTATATCCAATTAAATATTCTATTAACTTCCCTTCCAAACTAACTACATGTTCTTTTTCTTGGGAGTTTGCTGATCGTCTGTTATATTTTTCTAAATACAACTTCGTCCCTATCACTAATACCCAATCAGCCTCTTCTATCTTTTTAATAAATTCATGTAATATAGTTCCCCTCCTAACTACCCATCTATCTAATAATACCTGTATTCCTGCTTTATTAAGCATTTCAGCAAAGCGCTTCACCCAATATTCATGATAACAGTCCCCCCATGCATAGCTAATAAAGCACGTTAGAGGCTTGTTACTTTTTTGCTTCAGATAGGGAAGGATATCCCTTTTTAGAAGCTTCAAATAAGCCTTCTCTTTAATAAAATATTCAAGACTAAAATTCTCTTTTTCAGGTATATCATTAAGGCCTACCTTGACCATATTGGATGGACTAGGAAGATTAGATGGTTGCTGTGTAGAAGAGAGGTTACCTTGAGTAGCTGCCTTCGAAGCAGAAAGATTAAATAAAACAATAAAAAAAACTAAAGAAGCTATACTAGCTTGTTTGAATAGTTTTATTTCTCTAGTAAACTTACTTTGTTCAAACATTATTATTTCGAATAGCAAGCAACCATTTATAAACATAAATTTTTAATTCATATTTACACTCAAACTTGAAACAAGCTACAGAACCTATCTAAAAAGCTAGCTACACATTCTAAAGCTATAGCTCATCGAACTGCGCTGTAAGCTAAATAGCCCCATAGCTGGCAAGCTATCACTAAGGATTATTATGTTTTAAGAGTATCATTAAGCCATTTACTATTTACATTTAGTTGATTAGTCTGTTGACTTCTTTAACAATTCTTTTTTATACGCATCAATCTCCTCAGATACCTCTTTATCTAATTTTAATATCTCTTTCGCTCGCTTTTCCTGAAATTCCTTTCTTTCCTGTTCCGTTATATTAGCAGCTGCAACTGCAGCGTATTTTTTAAACCTCTCAATAAATGTTTCGAAAACTTTATCTCGATGATCCACATCATACAAATCTCTTATAAGCTTTAGTAGTTCCTCAAAATAATCACCCCGACTAAAGTCAATAAAAACTTTAGGACGTAACATAAAGGGTAGGCCTTCTTCTGGCGTTCCTTCCAACAAAATAGGTATAACCTTATCTCCCCGCTGTGCGCTATACCCAACTAAGTATTCTATCAATTGTGCTTCGAATTTAACAACAGGTTCTTTATCCCTAACATTTTCTGCTCGCTTGTTACACTTTTCTAAATATAACTTAGTTCCTACTACGACAACCCAGTCAGCTTCTCCTATCTTTTTAATAAATTCAGCTAAAACAGTCCCTTTTTTAATTGCCCATCTATCTAGCAACACCTGTATTCCTGCCTTATGAAGCATTTCAGAAAAACGCTTCACCCAATACTCATGATAAGAATCTCCCCATGCATAACTCATAAAGCATGTAAGCGATTTTATCTTTTTTTGTTGTAGATAAGGAATTATATCATTTTCAAGAAGCTTTAAATAAGCCTTTTCTTTAATAAGGTATTCAAGATTAAACTCTTCCTTCTCAGGAATATCGGTAAGCCCTACCTTTATCATATTGGATGGTTGTTTTGAAAGGGATGCATTACTCTGAGTATTTGCTTGCATAGCAGCTAGATTAAATAAAACAATGAAAAAGATCAAAGGAATTATACTAGCTTGCTTGAATAATTTTTCTTCTTTAAAAAATTTATTTTGATTTAGCATATTCATCTCGATTTTAGTTTAACATAATTATCTCCAATAAACACTTTTACATAAAAACTTTAAACTCTAATTGTCCCTGATTTATTTGTTCTATATTAGTCTCAATTTTTTCATAACGACGATAAGGTTTAACGTATAACCTTGGATTTTTTCTTGGTCGACCAAAATCAACTAACGACCTCTCATAATTACTCAAAGTTGTGACATCATTGGGTAGCTGGCATATCGCCTTTTTATAACACTCTTTTGACGATTTGTCATTCCCATTTCCTAAAAGAGTTGCTATCTTAGCTTGAAGATTATAAGCTCTATTTAATAAGAGATCCTTGCTTAGACCAGGGTAAATTAAGCCTGCTATGTTTAAAGGCAGCAATCAGTGAATTCAGCTGTTCCCTTGCTCCTATTGGATCCCCTTTCACATACATCAACAATGCATCTGTACTTTGTTTAACAATTTCTAATTATTGTTTTTCTAGCTGTAGCATATCTATAAATTCAGATTCTGTTCTTCTCTCAGTAACATTCTTTCTCTTATATCTCTTCTCTTTATTTTCCTCCTTCTTGATAGAGGCTTGTCTATCATACAACTGTTTCCTTTTTTCTACCTCATTACAAGATATAGTCGAATGTGAGTAGCTCTGCAAGAATAAGCCTATTAGTAAGCTACAAGCTATCAGCCTATGTTTAATCTATAAGCTCGAATCATACTTGGTATTAGCAGCAATGACCATATGATAGTCAGTTGCTGGCATATATACAAGAAATAATTAAGAAAAAAATAAGAGCGACACTTTATAGAACTGTTATTTGTCGTATCATTAATGGCAAAGGGGTAGAAAAGTGGCAAGCAAACGAACATTTACGTTTGTTAAGGCAGCTTGGGAGTTGGCTTAAAGCTTTACAAACCACAAGATAGGGTTAAAACTTATCAGTTTAACTTAAATTGGCAGTTGCAAAAGCCTAGAATATAGCCATTTGTTCAACTTAACTACTACTTCACAGTATTAGAATACTTCAAAAGCCATCTACTTATTTTCTCTAACTAGGACCTTTTTGTTTCTCTTCTTCAAGTTTTGCTATATTTCCTTTAATTTTTTGTATATCTGGATGATCGGCTTTATCTGGATACAACTTCTGATATATTGTAAGGGCATCCTGATAACAATTTAAGGCTTTTTCGTATTGTTTTGAGTCTTTATAAACATCCCCTATACTCTCGACCGTGACAGCTATATCTCGATGATTCTCATCTTTAAAAATTTGTTTAAACATATCAAAAGCCTGATGTAAACTTGTTAGAGCTTCATCATATTTCTTTAAGCTTCTATACACTTTCCCTACACTTCGTAGCGAGCTAGCCACAGCAGGATGATTGTCTGGGTAGACGATTTTATTCATTTCAAAAGCTTGCTCTAAATACCTCAAGGCTTCTTGATACTCGCCTAAGTAGTTACAAATCCTGCCTAGTCTGCCTAATGCAGTAGCTATATCTGGGTGATTACCCATATTAACACTTTCCTTCGCTTTAATACGATAATCTTTATATTTTTTTTGTTTTATTAATAGATCATCGTAGAAATTCTCTTTAGCCTTAATGTAATTTCCTATTGTTTCATAAGCATCTCCTAGATTAAACTCTAAATTAAGATTAGCACGTTCACACTCATTAAAAAAGTTCTTTAAATGGGATAATACCGTCTCAATATGAGGTAACAATAATCTTACCATAGCAACATCCTCTATTGTTTTAGCACGTTCAGGATAAATACTTTTTATGGATACAACGATTTTTTTTAAAATTTTCCTTCTTTCTAATTTACCTTGTGTACTACGGAGAATGTCTTGCAACAATTGGTGCATGATTAATTGATGTCTTTCTGTATGAATATGGATTAGAGAATAGTGTCCAATGTGTCTTTTCACTTCATCCCATATCAAGTCTCTTGATTTATCTTTAGTATCTTTCAACATGGTTTTTAATAATAACTCTGGAACTACTGAAGCGTCTAACCAGCTCACTTGCTTTAAAGTACGCAGCGCACTTGGACAGTCTGCTTTTAACGTTTTAAAATCCATATTAAAAGTACCCCATAATGGCTCATGCGTAGGATTACGAGCTAAAGTCCCATCATTCATAATGAGTGATTGGTACTTTCGATAAACAATTAAATAATCCCCAATAGTCGTTTGCTTTTCTGCCATATAAGCCCCTGCTTGAGCTAAGGCTAACGGTAAATATCCCAACGTTTTAACCAATTCTTTGAGTTTTATTTCACTATCTTGGGGACCCGCTATTCGATTAACTAATGCTATCGCTTCATCCTCTTCCATAATGTCTACATCCAATTTTTGATGGATAGGCCAGTCTACTTCATTGCGTGAAGTTATCAGAATATGGTGCTTCCCTTGTTTTGGCAATAATCCCTCAAGCTGTTTAGCATTTGGAACTTTATCATAAACTAATAAACAATCCTTTTGAGTCTCCAACCAATTTTTTATTTGTCGGGCTTGTTTTTGAATAGGCATTGCTCTTTCAAATTCAATGCCATTAGCTCTAGCTAAGTCAACATATTGAGAATAGAGCAACGCTTTATCCTCCGCATTAAACCAAGCTCTTAGAGCATAAGGCCTAGGCGGACAGAGGTAATAATACTTAGCCAGCTCCGTTTTACCCATACCCCCTAAGCCATATAAGCTTAAAGTGAGCACTTGCTGGTTAGATTGATCAAAATAAGCAATAATGTGTTTCCATAATTTTTGCCGTTCAATAAAATCAGGAGTTATAGAAGGCCGTTGAAATTGTTGACCATATTCATTATACAATAGTTGGGGACTGCTTCCTTGGGATTGGATCAAAGCACCAATCATTTCTGCAGTTACTGCTGGACTGTGCTTAGCTTGCTCTTGAACTTGTACCGTTTGAAACTTGAGATCTTGTTTTAGACAGTCTAACCTTTGTAGATGATATCCTATACGAAGTTCTTGTTCTATTTGTTGGCTATCTGCTTGTTTAGATAACCCGGGGCAACTTTTATCGAAAACCCGCCATAAATTTTTATATTCTGCTCCTACTTTAATTATTTGTTGTTCATATATCCAATCTAGCATCCGTCGTAACATTAATAGATACCCTGTTTCTCTGGCATCCCTCACTGTCCGATATCTGCTATAAATTTCTGGAAAAGAAGTTGCCAAAGTACCACTTATTAGCAAAGGATAAGTACGACTGTAGCCATATTGTTTTTGATCTTGTTCAAATCTATCATAAATAATATTTAGCTCTGTTTGTACTACGTGAGATGTAATATTATAATGCTTTTGTAACAAAGACTCTGTCCCAACCAGAATAATATAATTCCCATCGTGATATTGCCCCATAAATTTGTAAATACTATTTCCCGGTTTATTATCCCGTATATCCATAATAACTCGAACACCAGCTGCTGTTAAATGATCATAGAGTATGGATAGAAAAGGTTGTATCCAATATTCTTCCTTCTTATTCTCCTCTGTTGGCCATGCATAACTAATGTAACAACAAGGTGAGGGTTTCCCTGCTTCCATTAATAGTTGTTTTAATTTAACCAGATGCTCTATCAATTTTTTTTGTAACTCCCCTTGTCTAGTAATATAGCTTTGTTCAGCATGCAAGCGCTTTGTTTTCATTTTTAAAACCTCCCTCTCTGCAACAGGCATTTCTAGTTTCTTATTTAATTCTCTTTCAAATGAAGCTATGCACTCTAAAATTAACCTTCTTAGTGTATTAGAAAGAATAGCATGATAAGGCTCAGTAAGCTCATATAAAGCTCTAGCAGTATTTTGAATTTCAAGAATGGACTGTTTCATTGAGTAATAAAAGCATTCTGTATTTTCTCCCGATTGATAACGTTTAATTTCTTCCACCTTTTTTTCAATGTTTTTTAAATACAGAATGGCTTTATCTTTTACTTGTAGACTCATTGAAATTTTATTTATGATATCTAATAGAGCTTTGCAATCATAAGAAATCCCAGGTAGCTCATTCTTTGAATTTACTGTAGGAGTTACATTTACACCAGGGATAGATAGGCTAGAGAAGCTAAGGAAACTTTGCAGAAATAAAATCGCTGGTAAGCTCCACATTATCACCTTGCGACCTAACTTATAATTTCGGTACATATTTGTAGTAGTTATGAACAACAACTGTATAATAGTCGATACTTAGAACATCTATCTATAAGAAAAAACAACATACTCCATTTTCTGTAGTTATTTGTTACTCTCTCACTATCAATGCTTATCGAGGATGTTTTTCACGGCCTAGAAATTCTGAAGCCTTGTAAATCAGATTTTTATGTATCCTTTCTTATTCTTCAATATCTCATTGAACTTCTTCCGAATTTACATCTCCTACTGTTAGTACGAAATAGCCTCACAACCAAAGGGTTGCAGCTGATATAGTTTCCTTAACTTAAATGTGCAAACCCTTCTAACATTTTGCTTCCGCTTTTTATGCATGGTCCCATCTTTTATATCGATAAGCTTAGTACTACTGATATCAGTAAATAAATATATATGATATGGGCCCTCGCTAATAATATCAACTGGACTATATTTCTCATATCAGTTCATGGGTTCGACTGACAACTTTCCATGCTAATAGCCGAAAACAATATTTGGTATAAATAGTATGTGATAATTCCAATCATATAAACCACCAGATCTTCATTTATATTCCATAACTTAAAATACATAAAGTATTCGCCTAAAAGTACGAAAGTTTACTCTATTCTAACTAATATAGTTAGCGTTTCGACAAGAAATTGACTCATTTCCTTGCCTTAATTTCTGCAATTTTATTATTAATCTCTTTGATCCAGCCGCTATTTCTTTTCGGATTTTTTTGCAGCAATTCAAGGGATTTTTCTAAGCACTTCATTGCTTTAGTAGGATTTTCTAATTTTTCTAATATATAACCTTTACGCATTAACCCTGTCTGATGGGTAGGATTAATGGCTAAAACTTTCTTTACTTCTTGCAGTGCAGTTTCATATTCACCATTGTCATAACGCAAAACCGCTAAAAATAAATGTGCGTTCACATAGGTAGGAGCAGCTTGTATGGCATGTTCCAGCAGTCCCTGCGCTTTCATACGCAATTCTTCAACTCTTGGAATTTCAGCTACTTGAACTTCTAGAATTTTAGCTACTTGTTTTGGATCAACCTGCTTTTGTTCTATGTTTTTGGCTAGCAATATAAACCCATATGCTATACCACTATATACTACTGGTTGTTGTTTTGAGCTTAGCTGATCTACAAACGGATACACTTTTTTATTATAATAATCATATGCTCTGATATGTAAGCCCCCATTTTCTTCCCATCTTCCACGGTCGTTTAATAAGCCACTATAATTACTCCAGGTTATTACATCGTCAGGTAACGATTCTGTTGCTTCCTTATAGTAATCTTCTGCCAATTCTGTATTACCATTACGTACTGCAATTTTAGCTTTAATATTATAGGCCCTATTTAATAAAGAACGCTTATTCAAATCAGCTAGATTAAGGAAAGGGTCTTTAAGAGCAGTAATCAGTGAATCTAATTTGTTATCTGCCTCTAAAGTCAGATCTTTTTCCATAAATTTTGCCGACACATCTGCCCAATTTTTATAAATCTTTAATTGAATGTTTAATTGTTTACTTTTCTGCCCTAGCACAGTGACAAGGGATTTTCTCACCTCAGTTTCTAGGGGTATGTGTTGTACTTCTTTCACAACTGATTCTGCAGTTGACAGCTGCTCCTGCAAAGCTTTGATCATATGTTCTGTATCCTTTTTTTCATCCCAGTTAGCTTTATTAAACTGATAGGAAAATGGTAAAGCAGGAGTGTCTAATTGCAGATTTTCAGTTTCTGTACAAATTTTTAGGACACCAGTAAAACACCTCATCGTAGAAGAAGGCAATACGTCTAATGCTCTTTTCATTTTATCACGTAACTCCTCAATAGCTATTGAGGAGTTTAGGCGAATATATCGCACCCCACCTATAATCACTATTTCATAATGCGCTAAAATGTCGGTCAGTATTTTGGTAACTACATCACTAGCTGGTAACTGAGCTATGTTTTTTCGATTTTTCCACAATTCATGTAAATGATTATCTATATCTTCATATCCATTCATACCCAGCACATGTTCATTGATCTTTATTGGGCTCTTTTTATATCTGTGATCAAATTGTTCTTTTACTTCTAAGTCAGACTTCTTATAGTCGTTGTCCAAAGATTCTAACCTAGAGCAATATTCCTTCATATCTGACTTGAACGCTAAGTAATCTCTTAAAAGTATATCAATCTTTTTAGCAGTATCCAAATTATTTATTACAAAAGTTCCCAACCATGGAGCCACTAACAAAACTCCTTTTGAGAGCATACTATGACCTCCAATACCAAAAACAGCTCCATATACAATTATTCTTCTTATTTTAGCCATTCCACCCACGTGGGTGTTATATCCTAAACTCTTTCCAGTAAAGGAGTAAACAAGACTATCAGTTTTTTGAATAAGGCGGTTAACCCATGTATCCTCTCCAACTCCTGTTTTAGCACCTAACCTAGCACCCAGACTACCTCCTAAAATAGATCCCAATAAACTACTAAATTCTACCTTCATTTCTGTAGCACGACGCTTTTCATCTGCTTCCTGTTTAGCTTTATCTGTGTTTAATTGAGGCCAGTCTGCTACTCGTACATATTCTCTAGGCTTACCTGTAGCAGGATCAAATAAATCCATCATAAGTTCTAAACTACGGCTTGTAGTAATTACCAAATTCTTATAAATATCGTTCATCTCATCTCCATTATTTACTAGCTTGCTCCCTCTTTCCAGCCACTCCTCTGCCCAGTCTGTGAGCTTTAAATCGGGACAAACCCTATATACCTCTCCCTTATACTTATTACAAGTATTAATTAGATTAGGTGCAGAAAGGTATGTAGTTATAGGTAGATCTGTCACAGACAATCGCGGATCTTTATTTCTGATATTTGAAGCGAAATCTCTTATATTTTCATCTAACCCTGGACTATCAAATACAATTCCTCTTACCGTTTTACAGCCAAAATCGAAATGACAGTGGGCTACGCCTAATTCTGTTAAATGACCCCCAAAAGCATGGCCAGCAATAGATAAATTGAATCCTATTTTTTTAGCATATTCCACAGCAACCTTCGTTGTCTCATACGCCAAACTTTGCTGTTCTTTGACAGAACTAACTAATTTTTCTACTTTATTAAGAAGGCTATCACTATCTGTACCTTCTTTATCATTAGGTATACTTTCAAGATCTGTACCTTTAAAAACCAATACTACTTGCTGAGCATCCTCATTCACGTATAGAACACCTGGTAGCTTAACATTATCTCCAATTTTTACTACCTTCCACTTTGTATTTATATTAGGAGGCAACACATGCTTTAGCCTTTGAGCTAGAGCATCGAAATCTACTTCCTGATCCTTTTCAGGGTTATTATATGCATGCATGACTAATAACCCATGTATATAATCATTTGGATTATAAGTATATTCGCAGACTTTTTTCGCTAATTTACCTTCGATCCGATTTTTTAATTCTTGGCATTCTGGTGGAACATTTTCCCAATAGATATAATCTATTGGGAAATTATTTTTTATTGCTTGTTTGAGTTTTTCAAGCTTCTCTTTAGTCAGTTCTTCATGGCGTAGATCTATGCGTTTCTTTTTAGGACCATGGCCTTGTAGAGCTTCTAGTGCCTCATCACAACTATGGTAACTATAGTTGTCTATTAGCTTATCTTCGATTTCCCTTTTTAATTTTTGACATTCTGGGGGAACATTCCTCCAATAGATATAGTCTATTGGGGAATTATTTTTTATTGCTTGTTTGAGTTTTTCAAGCTTCTCTTTAGTCAGTTCTTCATGACGTAGATCTATGCGTTTCTTTTTAGGGCCATGACCTTGCAGCCCTTCTAGTGCTTCATCACAACTATGGTAACTATAGCTATTTTCCTTTAACTTATTTTCAATTTTTTTCTTTAAGTCTCGGCAATCTGAATCTGCTGGAATATCTCCCCAGTGAATGCATTCTACTATATCATTATTGTCAATAGCTTTTTTCAGGTCTTCAAGCTGTTCTTTACTTAACGAATTTCCTCGTAGATCTATACGCTTCTTTTTAGGATCATTGATTGATAAATTTTTTAGTGCTTCTTCATAAGCAGTATAGCAATTACAACTATTCTCCTTCAACCTATTTTCGATTTCCTTCTTTAAGGCTTGCCATTCTGAACCTGCGAGAATCTGTCCCCATTGGATGTACTCTACTACAACATTATTGTCAATAACTTTCTTAAATTCTTTAAGTTGTTTTTTAGTTAACCGCTCTCGTCGTAGATCTATACGCTTCTTCTTAGGATCATTAGTTGATAACTTTTCTAGTGCTTCCTTATAAGTATAAGAGTTACGACGATTCTCCTTCAGTTTATCTTCGATTTCTTTCTTTAGATTTTGACAATCTGAATCCATAGGGATTGCTCCCCAATGAATCCATTCCACGATAAAATTGTTGGCTATCGCTTGTTTAAGTGCCCTCAGCATCTCTATATCCAACTTTTTTTGTCGCAGATTTATAACTCCTACTTTAGAATCGTTGGCTAGTAAATCGTCTAATATTTTTGTATAGCCCCAATAAGATTTTAAGCCAATAGCTGGTTTCTGTTCTGCTTGTACTACAAGACTAAACAGTCTAGATTTGATTGGTTTGGAACAGCTAAACTCTTGGTCAGTTTCTTTCCTATCCATAAGATTCTTTTCAGCTTCTTTCTCTTCTCCTTCAACTTTTCCTCCTAATGCAATTCGACTAGCAATTCCACTCACCCCTAGTCCTATTGCTATCATAGAAAACGGAAACGAAGAGTGGGTAGCCTCTCTTTCCTTATATTGTTCCACTAATTGTTCAGTTGAATTAAGTCTTCTTGTTGTATGATAGACATTCCTATTCACTCGAAAAAGAGGCGTGTTCTTGAAAACTAAAGAACAAGACTTCGCCCCTGCAATTGAGGAATTAGCTCTCCATAAAAAGCTGCTCCTCGTAGGATAGATTAAACAACAAGATCTTATAGGAGTTCCCTTCCTAAGCAATGCACCGCATGCGGCTACACATACTGGGGATAGGCCTAACAGATGCTTTTGAGATATTGTTTCGCTTATCCAATCTATCTTTCTTTCTCTCTCGACTCGACATCCTTTAATATTCTTATCCCTAGCAGGTTGTAATAAAGCCTCTACAGTTCTCTTATCCGTTTCTTTGTTTCCTTGTTGATAAACTGTCATTTGATGCTTTTGGTATGGCCTAAAAATGCCTCTTACTTTCTCATTTTGTTCTCCATTAATAGAGACCTGTCTATCATATAGACGTTCCTCCTTTTCTATTTCATCAGAAGGCATGTTTGGGTTTGAACAGTTCTGCAAAAATAAACCCAGTAGTAAAGTACAAGCTATCAGCTTATGTTTTAATTTATAATCTTGAATCATCCTTATATTCAGCTAGCAGTGAGGACTATATAGTAGTTGTTTGCTGGCACATAAACAAGAAATAATTAAGAAAATAGCAGGAGTTCCGCACTTAAGAATTAAGTGGAGAGCATAATGCATTTTATTTCATCATTTCAAGAGAAATGCTCTTCTTAATAACTCGCCCATCGTGTTGATAATTTACATAGTACTCTTTAAAACTATTAAAATCTACAAAATTTTTCACCTCTTTATCAAGTGCGAAACTCCTAAATAGATAGATAATGCTACTACTTTAATAGTCCTTGAATTCAATAGAATAGTTATTCGCCGTATCGTTGGCAGTAAAGTAGTAGTAGAATGGCAGACGAACGATCATTTAAGTCTATTGAGGCAGCTTGGCGGATTGTCTTAAGGGTTTTTAATCATAAAGCCTCCAACCTGGCGCAAGCGTCCTCGCTTGTGCCTACAAGTAAATTCAAAAACCTTCTCGTAATAAGCTTAATATATATAATAATAGCACAAGCCAAGAGGCTTGCGCTATTGAGAGTATTACAATTTGAGTTGTTTGAGTTTGGTACAAATGAAGAAAGGATGAAAGAAGAATATGAGCACGAAATACAAATTTTATGATTCGAAGAGGCTCTATTTCGTATTAAAACCATTAAAAGTACCTTTTTGTTAATTAGCAATAAAAATTGCCTAAAAAGCTTGAAAATAATGAAGCTTGGTTTATATTTATTCACTATGAACAATATTATATCTCTAACAAACATTTTCAATTTTTGAATAACTAAAATATGTTACGATCTAGAAAAATTATAGCCCTAATGGGTTTCTTGTTTTTAAATATTTTTGCTATTAGTTGCGGCTGTGGCAAAGATGATTCAAAAGAAGATGAAGAAAAGAAAAAGCTGGTAGCAGAAGAAAAAAAGCTAGTTGAAGATTTTTCCAAAAAATTTCTGCTTAGTTCAGACCAGACAAAAAGTTTTGAGGCATATCTACAAAAATCAAAAAATGAAGATAATGTACAAGATATAAGTGAATTAATAGAATTACTGAAAAAATTTAAGACTAGTTTAGATTCAACTGAGTCCATACTACTAAAAGCTAGTCTATCTGGCACAAATGCTTTCTTACAAAAATTAATGCCTGGATTTACTCCTGTTATAGATCCCAACAGAGGTAAAGATATTTTGGAAGTTCAAATACAAATTTGGGGAAAAATAAGACAGCAAGTTGAATTAAAAAACAAAGGGAAAAAGTAAATTAGCAGAAGTTAGCCCCCTTATGACACAAGTGTTTTTCACTTGTGCCACTTCTAGTAATCTTTAGCACTTGAGTAGAAGCATTCCTCCATCTCATCAACCCAACCTGCTCTCCCTTTCATCGTGCTCGTACTTTTTACCAAAGCTCTATGATTAAATTTCCTAAATCAACAGGTAAGGCTGAATTAAAATAAAATAATATGAATTGCAGATTCAATATTGATGATTAAAGTCTGTAAAGCTAGCTTGAGAAGCATACAATAGACTTCTTTCGAAACCAAGAATTGGGTTATCTGGGCAGGAAGGAATTTGTGAGAAACCGGAGTTTACTTTAGTAAATAAATAGGAAGAACCAATTACTGACGAACCTAGAGGACTCAAGGCGACGGTTTCGGAAGAAGTCTAATATTTACACCCTAATGAAGATCTTACGGTTATACATGATCCATAAAACACACATCCACAGTAAGACCCATGTAACAGCCCATGCTAATGAGGCATTTAATGGTGAAAAATACGGTGTAAATAAAATATTATATAAGTAGGTGACTAAACCTCTTTGAGTACCATCTGCTAAGGTAATATGGATCAGATTTAAGGTTTTTGGTAATAAGCCAGAAACAAAAAATACAGTAATGGCATTTACGCCGTATACTACAAATGGCTTGGTAAATTTATTATAGCCTTTAGCATCTATGATCCAATAACACAAAGCCAACGTTATCGATGCAAGCCCACCTGTATAAAGCACGTAAGCGCTTGTCCACAAGGCTTTATTGATAGGAAAACTACCTCCCCATACCAACCCGACAATTACAGCAAGTGCACCAACAGAAAAAAGCCAGGACGTTTTCTCAGCCTTTGATATATCGTTTTTTCGTAGAAAGATGCCTACCAATACTCCGAATAGTCCTGTGGCAATTGCCGGAATAGTTCCGAGAATACCTTCCGGATCCCAAGTCATTGAAGCCTTCCAAAGATGTGCTTCTGTTAAAAGGGTACGGTCTATCCATGCACCAAGGTTTGTTTCTTTCTCTAGATTGGCATAACCAATGCCTGGAACAGGAACAAAAGTCATTAATGCCCAATAGACTACGAGTAACCCGAGCATTATTCTGAAAATAGCATAACGGGAGAATTTGAGAAAGATGATTGTTGAAATAAAGAATACTACTGCAATACGCTGCAGAACACCAGGTATTCTTACTCCTTTAAAGGCTGCTATTGGATCCGTAAATACTTTTGGGTACAGCGAAAGGAACACACCCAGGCAAAAAAGAATCAACATCCTTTTAAAGGCCTTCGAGATAACTTGATGATGTGTTTCTGGCAGATCTTTTTTGCTTCCCATCGCAAAAGCAATAGACACACCAACAATAAATAAAAAGAAAGGAGAAACAAGGTCAGCTAGGGTACAGCCATTCCATTCAGCATGTTTCAGCGGAGCATAAATATTCCCCCAACTTCCTGGATTATTTACCAGAACCATTGTGGCAACAGTTAATCCTCTAAAGAAATCTAGTGAAATTAACCGATGTTGTAGATGTTGCATGTTTTGAAAGAATGTACGGCTCTTTATTAGACTTCTTGCATAATCTTCGTCTTTAGCCCTCTGAGTTCGTCAGTAATTTGCTCAAAATCCTCATTTACCCCAGTAAACTCCGGTTTCTCGCAAATTTCTTCCTGCTCAGAGAAATAAATTCTTGATTCTGCAAGAAGTCTATTGATAAATCTTATAAAAATTGATATATTTTTAGATAATACAAAATGAATGAGAAAGAAAATAAATTTCTTAAAAACATAAATACCGCAGATAAATAAAGAATTTTCAATCAACTAATTAAAAAGGTATATGACTATATTGAAAGCTCCGGTTACTTCTAAGGATCACATCAGAGGTAATGTAAACGCTCCCATCACACTTCTCGAATATGGGGATTATGAATGTCCATACTGTGGAATGGCCCATTCCATTATTAAACGCGTACAAAAACATCTGGGGGAGCAGCTCCGATTTGTATATCGACATTTTCCGCTAACTGAGCTTCATCCTCATGCAGAAATTGCAGCACAAGCGGCTGAATTTGCAGGTGCACATGGTCATTTTTGGGAAATGCATGACCTTATATACGAAAATCAGAAATATTTAGACATAGACCTCTTGTTGAAATTAGCTAAAATGCTAAAATTATCTGACGATGGTCTGTTAAGTTCCCTCAAGAATAGAACCTATTTGCCCAAAATACAGAACGATATGCTTACTGGTGAGATGTGTGGCGTTCATGGAACTCCCACGTTTTTTCTAAATGGTCATCTCTATACCGGATCCTATGAATTTGAAGACCTTGTCTCTGTTATTGAGCAAGTAGCAAACCAATAGCAACCAAAGTCATTAGTTCCATTGGTATTGAATTTAACTTAGGTGTAGACATCATGAAGCTCCTTGCATAGTAACTATTTGAGTTATATTTATTACAGGGGATGAACTAAAGTTGATCCCTTATTTTATTTTTATTAGACTTCGTCTGAAACCCCTACAAACCTAGCTGCAGACCTATTTAAATGAGGCCAAGTAATAGGTGTCTATTATTCCATAAATGAGATAACTAACTGCTAACAATATATCTTAACCCATAGAGAACTAGTATATTCAATTTATAGCGTGTATTTTAGTTGTTCGAGATTAATTCCTATGTCGATAGTTGTACATAAACTTTCAAAACACTTTCAACATAAAATAGTAGTGGATCAACTGGATTTTCAAGTAGAAAAAGGCCAGATTGTAGGACTATTAGGACCTAATGGGGCTGGAAAATCTACTACGATGCGCATGCTAACAGGCTATATACCGCCTTCCGAAGGAGAAATTCATATTTGCAACCATAACTTAAATAAAAGCCCACTGAAGGCCAAAAAAAATATAGGATACTTACCGGAACATAATCCCCTCTATACCGAGATGTATGTCCATGAATATCTGCGTTTTATGGGTACTATACATGGGTTAGGAAAAAGTAAATCCATTAAAAGAGCACAAGAAGTAGTGGCACAATGTGGTATAGGCGATATGCAAAATAAAAAACTAGGAGCTTTATCCAGGGGTTATCGGCAACGAGTAGGATTGGCCCAAGCACTTATTCACGATCCTGCAGTACTAATTCTAGACGAGCCTACGGCAGGGCTAGATCCCAATCAACTGAATTATATACGGGGAGTTATTAAAGAACTTGGTCGAGAAAAAGCGATCTTATTTTCTACCCATATTATGCAAGAAGTAGAGGCCATCTGTGATCGGGTCCTTATCCTACATCAGGGTACATTACGCTTGTCAGCTACGTTAGACGAGTTAGCTCAATATGGCAGTGACCAGTTTATTGTATCTTTCAAAGAGCCTATCCCCGTAGAGCAACTGCAAACTTTAAGCGGAATAAAAAAAATAGAGCTATTAGATGCACATACATGCAAGCTTTACGTCAATCATAGCAAAGATATATATGAACCAATTTTCCATTTTGCCAAACTACATGGTCTTACGCTGCAACGAATGGAGCAAAAAAAAGAAACATTAGAAGATATTTTTACACAGCTTACTAACACAACGCATGTCCAACCTAATTAAGCACTTATCATTTAGTCCCTGTCTATGATTGCAATGCTACAAAAAGAACTGCAAGCTTTCTTTAGCTCCTTGATGGCCTATGTTATTATCGGTTTTTTTCTCATCCTAACAGGATTATGGGTATGGATATTTCCAGATACCAATATACTAGACACAGGTTATGCAGACTTGTCTCCCTTATTTCGATTGGCTCCTTATGTATTGATGTTTCTAGCTCCAGCTATTACCATGGGCCTATTTGCTGAAGAACTTAAAATGGGCACCTTAGAATTATTACTGACTAGTCCACTTACAACCATACAAATCATTTTAGGCAAATACTTGGCTAGCCTGGTGATTATAGCTGGGATCTTACTACTTACCAGTATCTATGGCGTATCTATCTACTATTTGGCCAGCCCTATTGGAAACATAGATATAGCTGCTTTAATTGGTTCGTATATAGGTTTGCTACTCCTAGCATCTGTATTTCTAGCAATAGGCTTGAGTACCTCAGCATGTACCCAAAGTCAGGTGGTAGCTTTTCTGATAGGTACTTTCGTTTGTTTTTTATTATACCAAGGATTTGATGCTTGGACTACTTTAAAAACCTGGGAAAAGTATTCTTTATTTATAGCTCAGTTAGGTATGCTTTATCATTATGAAGCTTTGAGTAGAGGTGTTATTGACCTGCGCGATGTACTTTACTTTTGTAGTTTGAGCTTTTTATCACTCCTAGTTACCAACTTAGCACTACGCAAAAGATGAAATTGGTTAAGAACCTATACAAAAAAAGAGTACTATTTTTGTTCATTTGCTTGGTAGCTATAGCTATAGGGAATGTGCTTGCTGCTTATTTTCCTTTACGCATAGATTTAACAGCAGATAAACGTTATACCCTTCACCCGTCTACCAAAGCGCTACTAGCTCAGTTAAAATCCAAAGTTCATGTAGATATCTATTTGTCTGGAGATTTACCTACTGGATTTAAACAACTACAATCTAATCTAAAAGCACTTTTAGAAGAATTCAAAGCATATGCCCCCTACCCAATCACCTACCAACTCATCAATATAAATCAAGAAACTGTTGAGAAAAGAAAAAAACTATTCAAGAAATTTGCTAAGCATGGTATAGAACCTACCAATCTATACCAGCAGCGAAGTGGACAACGAACAGAAAAGATTATTTACCCAGGTGCCATCATTTTCTACGAAGACAAAGAAGCAGGAATCCTGTTACTTAAAGCCAACAAAATGACTTCGGCTACAAATATGGTTAGCCAATCTATAGAAAATTTAGAATATGAAGTTGTCAGTTCATTGTCCAAACTGGTTCATAATAAGCCTATTCAAATAGGACTAATCCAAGGACATGAGGAACCTAGCCCTATTCAACTGCAAGGTCTAGTACAAGCACTTCGTGGATTCTATGAAGTAAATCAGGTGATGCTTGCTGAAACTGCTAACCTAACTCATTACGGAGCATTGCTTATCACCAAGCCACAACAACCTTTTTCAGAAGTTGAGAAATATCTCTTAGATCAGTACATCATGCAAGGTGGTAAGGTTTTGTTTTTTTTAGATCGCCTGCGAATTAATATGGATAGCCTGACCAGTGGGAATTCTTTTGCTTTTCCGCTTGAACTCAATCTAGATGACCAGCTATTTAGGTATGGTGTCCGAATTAATCAAGATTTAATCAAAGATCTACAGTCAGGAGTATATCCCATTGTAGTCGGCAAAATGGGCAACCAACCTCAATTAAGATTTTTGCCTTGGCCTTTCTTCCCTGTTCTTAATAATTTTGCCGATCACGTAATCACCAAGAATATGAATGCGTTGTATACGCAATTTGTTAGTAGCATAGATGCTGTAAATGCAGAAGGGGTTATCCAGACACCGCTTGCATGCAGCTCTCCTTATAGTATTAAAGCAGGAACTCCTGTATATGTGGATTTAGAGTCACTTAGAAGGCCGCCTGATACCAATTTATATCAACAAGGACCTATTCCAGTGGCCTATCTTTTAGAAGGAAAGTTTAGTTCTTTATATAAAAATAGACTACCTCCTGATGGTATAAATAACATACCATTTATTTCTGTAAGCCAGCCTACCAAGATACTGGTTGTAGCAAGCGGCAGTATGGTAGTTAATGCAATTTCACCTAAAGAGGGGCATGCTTTGCCATGGGGTTATGATCCTTTTTTACAACAAAACTTCGCTAACCAAGACTTTGTATTAAATACATTGGCTTATATGTTAGAAGAATCAGGCATCATCAATGCTAAGCGGAAAACAATTCAACTAAGGCTCTTGGATAACTTAAAAGTACAAAACGCAAGATTATATTGGCAACTACTAAATATGATTATGCCTATCTTCATATTGGTATTGGTAGGCATTACTTGGCATCTAGTACGTAAGCGAAGGTATCGCATCAAAGTTTGATAATTTTTTTTCAGCCGTCAGCATCTCCCTATAGCTAGCGCACATGCCTTTATTATTCCACCATGTTTTATACATATTATTATTATCTAGAACTTTAGAATTAATCGCCCTCAGAGCCCGTTAGATTTGTATCATAAATTAGCATGGAACTAGTTGCCTAGAAACTTGCTCATAATCAACTATTAGTGATTTTCCTAGTAAAATTTCTCTAAACTTTCTATTTTAGATTCACAGTTACGTAACCACACATAATTATGAACTATCTCAGTATTGATGCCATCATCGTATATACTTTCTTGCTAATAACTTTACTGGTAGGATTACGGGCAGGTAGAAATGTAAAGACAATCAAGCAATATGCCATTGCCGATAAAACTTACGGAACAGGAGTGTTAGCTATAACTATGCTAGCCACTTATCTTACAGGTTCTCAAGCTATAGGCTATGCAGGACATGTCTTTGACAATGGCGTTTTTTTCCCTCTAATTACAAGAGTTTTCTGTGGTGTTGTTATATGTTTTCTATTCATTGCCCGTTACATAGCGCCCAAGATGTACCGGTTTATAGGATGTTTAACCATGGCGGAAGTAATGGGTCAACTATATGGTCAGAAGGCACGAATATGGATCGGAGTTTTAGGAACTTTATACTCACTGATCATGGTCACTTTGCAAATTATTTGGCTAGGCTATATCGGAGAATTCATTAACATCCCTAGTCAATGGAGTATTTTTCTAGGGGGCATGTTTTTAATGATGTATGCCAGCCAAGGAGGTATGAAAGCTGTAACTATTACGGATGTATTGCAATTTATTGCCATTACGATATTAGTACCTTTAGCCGCTAATGTTTTATTGCATCAGTTTGGAGGAATACAAGATATATTTACCCATGTTCCTTCTGAGAATTTCAACTTCTTTCAACACTTAAATGTAAAAGAATTTCTGATCCCTTTTATATGGTATCTTTTTCCTGCCTTCCCGCTTAGCTTTCCATTCATGCAACGGATGCTCATGGCAAAAGACACACGACAAATAGCCAATAGCCAGTATATCAGTATATTTTACTTAATAGGGTTTTACCTACTACTCTCCTTCATTGGTTTAGCCGCTATCGCTTTAAAAACAATGGGAGATGTAAACATGCCTCAAGAAGGCAGCAAAATATTTATATATTTGGTCAAAACATATTTCCCAGTAGGAATCAAAGGAATAGTAGGAATTGGATTATTAGCTGCTGTCATGTCTACAGCAGATTCTTTTTTGCACAGTGCAGGTATACTAGTAGCCTATGATGTGATAGAGCCTTTACTAAAAGAAAAAAAATGTAAAGTTAATGTTTTAAGAACAAGCCAGTATGCGACATTTTTTCTTGGTTTAATAGCTCTATGCATTGCATTGAACTATCAAGCATTACCTCAAGTAATATATGGCAACATACATTGGGGCAAGGGCATAAACCTGGTTAGAGACTTTGTAGCCATCGTATTTACTATTCCCATGATAGCAGGGATCATGGGTCTAAAAACAGATGCCAAATCTTTCTTTGTTTCCTTGATAGCTACAGGTATTACCTTTTTCATAGGAAAATTATTTCTGCCGGATTTGTGGTTTATGCCTGTTACTATTGTAATTAATGCAGCAAGCTTTTTTGGAGCACATTATATACAGAATAAAGGATTTTTAACCGTAAAACAAGATACCCTATTAGTATCTTAATACACTAACCGATTTAACCAATAAAAATAATAGCCTATGCATGTATATCAAATAAAAAATAGCTGGTGGCAAAAAGGCCTATACTATTTATACCACCTTCCACAAAATATATATAATTATTCTAAAAGCAAGGTAGAAAAATATGGTGCAGAATATACACCATTTGCCTTTTTCATGGCTTTCAATTACATGTTCCCTCTTTTCATGCGGATTGAGCCAGGGGGTAATATAATCTATACGTGGTTATTGATTATCAAAACCATTGGAGTTTCTCTTTGTATAGGACTACTTTTAAAGCCTTATTGGGCTAGTTGGTTTCAAAAGTATTTCCCTATTTATTGGCATTTTACCCTTTTCTATTGCATTCCTTTTTCTTTCACATTATTATTTTTAATTAACGGCAGCAATATTCAGTGGCTTGTGAATGTAGCATTGGCTATTATGCTCCTTATTTTATTAGTTGACTGGACTACCTTCTTAACACTTTCTATATTAGGAACTATCACAGGTATTTGGTTCTATACTCAATTTATAGGAAAAACACCTGTATTCGGTCTTTATGATCTATATATTCTTTTGCATGTATGTCTTTTTTCCATGGCTATTGGCTTTATCTTTGCACGCCGTCGTGAAATTAGCATGCAACTCATGTTTCAACAGAATCGACAATTGCAGCAAAAACAACAAGAAACTCGTCAGGAACTGGCTTCCGCCATACAATACCGAGAGCAGATGTTGCAAGATCTAGATACAAACGAGGTGGTAACTATCTTTGACGACATAACTGCTGCCTACCTACAACATACCATCTACCGCATGACTGACTACATGCGCTTAGATGTCACTTCCGTAAACTTAGAAGAGCTCTTTAAGGAAGTGATTATGCTTTATAATAGCCAAGGTTTTGAACAGCCTCAGGTGATATTTAAGAAACAAACTGAACAAAATACGCTACAGGCAGATTTTGGCAAGCTGAAGCAACTCCTATTTAATGCTATTAGTTATGTCAGAGACCATAATAAAGATCACAATCCAATCAACGTGGTAGTAAGCGATGCTCAACTCGGCCATAAAGTAGCCCATATGAAAGGGTATGTCCGTGAATTGCCCGCCTTGGAAATAACTATTACGACAGGGCTTACTCAAGCTTCCAAACCGCAGCAGCCCCTTTATATGATCGATCCATCGGAATCTAACCTGTGGGTACCTCAGCAAGAAGATGAGTTCTTACTTCTAGAAAATGCTCGCATCATCGATGCTCACTATGGGTATATAGCTGAACGTTCCGCCCAAAAACAGATGTATGTACTGCCTATCCCCCTTCGAGAAATTCGTGGCAACGTCATGGAACTCATCGCAAAACCAACCAAAGCAGATCCAGAAGAAGCAAAACATCCGATGGCTATCCAGTTAGAAAAAGAACTCATGGAACGACTTCAGGGAACTCAAGTGGATTTAAAAATCATCAAAAAGGGGTTGGACATTATAAAAAGATACCATGCTGGAATGAAAAGGAAATCCGGAGAGCCGTTTTTTACACATCCTATAGCAGTGGCTTTAATCTTATTAGATTATTCACAGGATCAAGATGCGATATTGGGAGCTTTGTTGCATGATACGGTAGAAGATACAAGTCTTTCATTTGTACAGATCCGCGCTTTATTTGGTAGAAAAGTAGAGTTTTTGGTTATCAAAGCTACTAATCTAGAAGAATACGAACGGCGAGTAAGTTTAACTGATAAGGAGAATTTAGTTCGTATCTTGAACTATGAAGATCCTCGGGCCGCCTTGGTAAAGCTTTCAGATCGACTACATAACATGCGTACTATCCAGTATCATTCTTCACTAGACAAACAAAAATCCATAGCCCAGGAAACATTAGAATATTTTGTACCCCTAGCTAAAAAATTAGGTATAGAAAAAATGGCAACAGAGTTAGAAGATCTAAGCCGGTCAGTACTAGCTAAATAGGCTTCTTCTAAAACCGTCGTCCTGGGTCACTAATTGGTTCTTCATATTTATTTACTAAAGTAAACTCCGGTTTCTCACAAATTCCTTCCTACCCAGAGAACACAATCCTTGGTTTCAGAAGAAATCTAATCTGCTGCAGAAGTTATATAATTATAGCCTTTGTTCAAACCTGGATATCTATATAGTCTAGTTCCCAGTTAGCTACGAGGGGGAGTTCATAAGGATAAAATACGACTCGGTTAGGAGGTTCAGACTTGTTGATATTACCAAAATGCCATTTACCATCTTTTTCCGACAAAGCCAAGACTCGCAACCTATAGTTGCCTGGTAACACATCTTTAAATTCATAATCGACCTGATTTCTAATTTCTTGTTCTTGTACTACTTCATCCTGCTCGTCAAGAAGCTGAATCATAACGCCAGGGACCCGGGTCAAGATTCTTCCCTTAATAATCCCACATTCTTGCGGATATTTGATCATGTATTTATAATCAGTTGGCTCGTTAAGTTCTTTTTCTACAGAAGTAAAAGCTCCTTTAGCAATATGTAATAAGATATTAGGGGCTTTCTCCATGCTTGTCGTATCATCTTGAATAAGATTCGAGTTAGCTAATTCAAGCTTTTTCTGGATCGTAACAGCATCTCTATGAGGATGGATGATAACCTCTTCTGAAGTTAGCTTAACCGTGTCTGCTTGGCCAACTACAAAGAATAAACTATCTAATTCCAAACTTTTGATAGGTTTAGTAAAGGATATATCTATTTTAACCAGTTTTGGATCTAATTTAGTACCTGCAGCAGGCTTTATTTGATACTTGAATGCCTCTTTCTTACTAGACTTATCTCCGAAGTATATATCCATCTCTTTTTCTATAACATTTCCCATGGCATCTTGCGCCATTAGTTGGGCTTTTAACCTATCATCTGGCAATAGACCTAATGTATTGTATACCCTAACAACCAGGTCGTTATCTATTAAATGCGTATACAGGTGAGCACCTTTAAACTTTTTTGATTGGGAAATTAGTGTAAGCGTATACGTAGTAACGGGCTTACTGAATGTGATTTCAAAATACTGGGCTTGTGGCCTGCTACTTTGTAATTTAAAGTCAGTTACATTGGCTTCAACAATATACAAATTCGTGCTATCTACAGATTCAAATAGCTCAAGTGGGGTTTCCAGAAATCCATAAGGCTCTTTGCCTGCATCTAAAATAAGTTTATTTTCCTTGCTATGGCCTGTACAAATTCTATATGTATCTTGTTTTATATGTTCTATTCTAAACTCCCCATTCTCATTGGTTTTAGTAAAATAATCAGGAGAAGTATTGAGGATATGTACTGTATCCGTATCAGCAATTCTATAAATAGCTACTAATCCATCTTTTACCGGTTGATCCGTCATGAGATATTTAACCTGACCTGCTATATATAGGGAATCTACATAATCACCTGTACTAAAGGTTAGGGTCGGATTTTGTGCGGCTGTACGCTCTTTCGTATCTCGAACAGCATCGTTAAAACTAAACGTATAGGTAGTATTTTCCTCTAGGGATGTTTTTAAAGAAAGGATCAATTTATTTCCCCTTACCTTACTTACATAACTAGGCCCATTTTCTAAGCGTGGCAACCTAGGAGTTATAACCAGCTTATTATACAGGTCTTGAATTTCGATTTCCTTATCAAAAGTCATCTCGATTTTGTTCCCTTTAAATCCAGTACTTTCATGCATGGGATTAGTACTAACCAATTGAGGTGGAATACTATCCATGGGCCCACCTTCTAAAGGGTTTATTTGGGCACAAGTGCTCGTAACTATAAGGATTATAAAACTTCCTATAATCCCTAAAAATGGCAAAGATTCATATAAATCATGTAGATAACTTGGGAAGTTTTTAGTTACAAAAGCAGCTATTTTCTTATATTTGTGCATCGTGGTCTGGAAGTATTTTATAGATATATTTGGCTTAAAAATAAAGTATTTCTTCTATATCAAGTTTCATCAAATTGTAGTACGTGTCAGGGCTGGGCCCTGATACCACGAGAAAATCTAAAAAATACATTTTTCTTAATTTAGCAAAATTTAAAACTTACTTATAGCAAATCTAGCAGAGTTTTTGCATAACCAAGAATTGGGTTCTCTGAGCAGGAAGATTTCTATGACAAAAGCAAGCTTTTAAAAAAAATTACTGGTTTACTTTTATCCATAACC
>MKUM01000031.1 GCA_001897825.1 Candidatus Amoebophilus sp. 36-38 | reverse complement strand
TCATACAGTTCACTTCGATGTCCGAATATATCTGAAAATATATCTTTGAATTCACGAAATAATATGCCACCACGTTTGAAACATAAATCTTTGATATTTTCATCGGCTAATTTATTGCCTTTGATTTCTTCTAGATATCTAGGTACCCCTCCAGTTACTCCAAGTATCTTGCATCTTTCGTATGGAGAGTTGCAAAAGCCCACTTGATCCAAAAACTGTGTGGATTCGCTGATTGATAACTCTTCTAAATCCAAAACCAGCGAGAATCTACCCATAAATCCTGTGGACCCCAGTATGTTTTTTTCAATCCATGCTGACACAGAACCACATAAAACCATAATAAGCTCTGGATTCTTCTTAAATTCCAAATCCCATGCATTTTTAAGCTTTCCCAAAAAGGTAGGGTCTTTTGATCCCATCCACGAAATTTCATCAAATAGTATGACAATTTTTCCCTTTTTAGTTTCCTTAGCTAGGTAAGAAAACATATTACCCCAATCATCTGCCTTAATTTGATGCAAACCTAAATTCACCGACATTTGCCTTGAAAATTCTTCTTTCTCAGTATCAGCAGTTGTGGTACTTGATGGAACTAAGCCAGAGAATGGTAAAAACCTACAGTTTTTACGCTGCCTTGCAAACTCTTCTATCAATCTGCTTTTGCCTATCCTTCTTCGGCCGCGCAAAGCCACTAGACTCGATGTTTTCTTATGAGTTAAGTCATGTAAACTCGCTAGCTCTTCTTTTCTGCCTATAAATGGTAAATTTGACATAAAAATCTTATCTGTTATCACATAATCAACAAATATAGATTAAGTGATATTTTTTTGCAAGATATTTATTATCATATAATCAACAAATTTAGATTAGGTGATGCTATTTGTGGTAGCAGCAACATTTTCCCGAAAAGATACGTTTTTGGAACTAAAGAACTTCAAACCTTATATTTAGCGGACAAAATGAACTTTTTCATCCACTAGTTTTTCAATTCGGCTCTCAAACACTGGTATCTTATTAACTAAATGTAGTTAAATTTCAAGCAGAATAATGGGAATGAACTCAAGACTGTACCTAATTACAAGAATGTTGCTGATGCCCTTATTAATCCCTTAAATATTTCCCTCATCTATTAAAACTTCAAAACTAGTTGCAAGTTAAGCTGCTGACCAGTTCAGTCGCTACGCTCCTTACCTTAGCCTGATTAGCAAGGCCATACATTTTCGCCTATAAAAAAATCTCCACCTTCACGATGTTCAGGTAGTATTTTTTTATACCCACCCTTAAGCCTTGCTAAAAAGGCTTCATCAGCTTGTTAAAGCATCAAGTTTTTTGTTTCACTTTAAAATTTAACAAGCTATGGAAAAAAAATATGATTGCACGGTTTATACATATGATCAAGATGGTAGGTGCTTACTTTTACAAGATCTTATAGAAGATGTAGCAGCGTATATTAAAAAGTTAGATGTAACCCATTCTAATTGGGCTGAAATGGAACTTTTCTTTCCATCTAGCACATTAGCCGTATTTATGGGAAATGATGACAGCCAATTTATTGGCAAAGTAGTTAATCCTAGAAGTAAGTATATCGTTATAACAGAGAAGAGAGGTAATTATCTCTTAATTTAGCAATAGCCATTTTATTTATTAATCTCCTTTTTTCATGGTTGTCAATTAAACGAGCGTTTATGAAACTAGTTATTTTGCTGCAAATATAATCTAAGAGCTGTCACTTTACCCGTAAATTAGTGTATGTCAACTGAAAGCTAATTTAATAGCTTATGAGCATTGCAACATCTAATTTCTTTCCCTATTGAAATTATTTATCTCATCCAATACTTGGAAATTTTCCAGCTATCAACTATTATAAGCTCACCATTTTTAATTACTATAAATAAATATGACTAGAAAATATAATTTCAATCATCGGCTAGTAGCTTGTGTATTGTTTATTAGTTTATTCTTACAAAGTTGTGGTGGTTTTCAAAACCAGATTGTTCCTCAAGAAAAAAAACAACTAAGCAGAACAATAGAACCAGCAAACAAA
The DNA here is from genome assembly GCA_001897825.1 of Candidatus Amoebophilus sp. 36-38. Lineage (GTDB taxonomy): Bacteria > Bacteroidota > Bacteroidia > Cytophagales > Amoebophilaceae > Amoebophilus. The sequence continues at coordinate 19,048 of MKUM01000031.1, read as the reverse complement.
ACCTTAAGATCAAGTAAAGACATTGATATAAAACCGTTAATAGATAAAGAACTTATAGCAGAAGGAAGCAATTTAATTACTTTCTACGAGCAAGATGGAAGATTACAAGCAGATATAAGGGTTGATGAAAAACAACCAACACCTAATTATAAAGGGTTGCCTGTAGCAATAGAAGAAGGCACAGATTTAGCGGGGTTCCTACGTTTGGATCGAAAAACACAACAACGTCGTATTCAATTCAAATCTCCTCAGAATTGTCAGCCAGGACATATATCCATACTTAAAAAAGGAAGAGTTCTAGGAGGGATGATGGGAGGAGGGAGTCAACAAGGAGACAAAGATCAACATACAAGCTCTACGTTATTAAAAGGTAAGGAGACAATTTTAGCTATTATAGCTTTGTTGGATAACATTAGAAATAAAAAAATAAAAGAAATCCTGTTGGCTGCCTTTGAAGAAAAACATGATGAGGTTTCTTCACATTTAACAGCTATTCGTGAAGCAGTAAACCGAGCTTCATCAATATTAAACAAAATAAATAATGAAGTAGACAACGGCTATTTTAACGATCTTATTGAGATATTATTTGGATTTAAGTGTGAAGATGTATCTGTTGCTTTATCACTTGATGGTGCACAACCCATCAGTTTAGAGTATAACCTAATACCTGTAATACCTGCAATTGCCAGAGCTGACTCATCGGAAGAGGTAAATAATATTCTCCAACAACGCTTAGCTTGGAAAATAGAAGAAGCTCAAGGAAAGGAAGCAAAAGAAAGGCAAGTAAAGAAAATAGAAGAAGCTCTTTTTGAACGTGAAGATAGGAAAAATATTGTAAATAAAGGAGATGAAGGCCAAGAGGAAGAAAAATATATTAAGCTTCAAAGTCAATTCGTAAGAGGAAAAAAGGCATATAAAGAATTTAAAAAAGGAGAAAATTCAAACTTAGTAATAGCAATAAGTCGTCTAGCTAAATCGGCGGCAAGAGGTTATCCCAAAGCCATAAATTTCTTAAAAAAGATTAATAAGGAGAAAAGTGTATATGACTTAAATCAAGAAGGTCCTACTAGTGTATCCCTAAAAATAGCAATAAAACGTTTAGCCAAAGCAGCAGCAAGATCCTGCCGACCAGCGATTGCTTTATTAAAGCGGATCAAAATAATGTATCCTAACTTGGTACAACAGGATACTAGCAATCGATATCAAACTTTAATAGAAGACGGGCAAGAAGTATTTGATAAAAAAGTCCAGAATCAGCAAGTAACTGATGAAGAAAAAAGTGCAAACTCTAAGATCGATCTTAAGGTTAAACACAAGGAACAGGACTTACATAAGTTATATTCAATTTATCAAATTATTAATTCGCTTGAAAAAGATGAGATTAATCTCAGGGATGCATTGTTGGATATAGGTCAACTGTGTGGGGGAAGATATAGAATATTTCGTAATGATACGCACGATCCTGAAAAATTTTATATTAGAAACAGATATGGGTATTTTTCAAGGGGTCGTAAAAATCAAGAAGATAACAATATCAATGGAATTTTTTTTGAAAGGTTACATCAATTTAGTGTAATCTTAAATATTACAGATTTTGAAATTCCATTTGAAAAAGAGGAAGGTTTGCGTATTGATCTTAAATCTTTGCAGCATAAAATTGTTTACATTTTACATCAGGAGCAAGAATATTTAGAAAATAAAGAGATTCTAGATATAGTTGGAGAGCCTACTTTAGTTCCAGAAGGCATACTTCTTAATACACTACCCCAATTAGCGTATGAACAGTATGAAGATAAAGCCTTTGAGAAAATTAAAATAGAATTATCTAGACTTAATATATCAGACTTAGATACAAGGGAAGGTAGATATATTTTTGCAAGAAAATTTCTAATTGCAGGTGAGCTATGTAGTGAGCTGCTTGAAGATGAGGAGTTATCTAAAATAAAATATTCGAAAAACTTTTTTGAATTTTTAGACTTATGTAGACAATTAAGGAACACCGTTTATAAAAAAGGATGTTATCGAATAATTTATGGGTTTCAAGAGCAAGAGATAAATAAAGCTATATTAGATAAAGCAAATGAAGCTATCAACAATATTACAGAAGTATTCTCTAAACTTGATGACTTTAAAATATTAACTCAAAATCCAGAAAGTCTGGCTAAAGGAAAGGATAAAGCTTCGTCCGATAAGGTTAAAATTTTAATCCAATCTTTTCAAGATTTATTGCAACTTTTTCCAAAGAAAAAGAATTCTAATTCTCTTCAAGGACAAGTAAGAAAAAAAAATCTAAATGATTTAAATGAAGTTGATAAGAGGTTAGCTATTATTAGACGCAGTATGCAACTACATTATAAAATAGATAAAATAAAGTCTAACTCACAAGAAAAGGAGAAGGAGGAAAAAGCTAGGAAAGAATTAACGAAGTTAAATAAGTTATATCAACAATTTATTAAAGAAAATACGGAAGAAAATACGGAAGAAAATACGAATAAGAACCGTATTATTGCTATTCTAGGCTGTGGTAATGATGAAGTGCCACTCACATTGAAACCGTCACAAGGAATTAAATTAGCACATGAAGATAGGTTGAATAAAATAAAAGAAAGAATGAAAGCTTATGAGCAATCAAAAGATAAGAAACTAGCAGAAACAGAAACTATAATCAAATTTCAAAAATTTGTAGATGAGTCAATCAGATTGACCAATATAATTAATAACCAAGTTCAAGCAAGTCCATCGTACTCTGAAGAACAAAATCAAGGAATAGGGCAATTAAGAAAAAAATTAAATGAGTTAGAAAAGGAATATCAAAATTGTTTAAATAAGGTCAAAGAGGATGAAAATAAAGAATTGGAAGACTCAGGAATACCAAAAGATTTAACAGATAAAGAGAAATTAAAAAAGTTTTTGGATAAAAATGATGCTGAAACCCTAACTATAAAAAAAGATAAATTCATAAATAATACTTTACAAGAGGCAGAATCTCCTGAAAAAACAAGTAAAAATAAATATGAAACAAAGTTAAGAGCATATTACCATGAGTTAGTTTATTTGGCTGATGTCATCATAGGAGATTTAGGTAGGGATATGGATAAGGAAAAGAAAAAATATATTATTGATTTTTCAATGGCATTGCTGGGAGAACTGTCGAGGGGAATACGAGGAACATCAGAATACCAGGAAACAGAAAGATATTTTTCTTATACATTAAAGAAAGCACTAGGTATGTCTAAGCTAATTCGAGATTTTGGGTTCGCACATAATATGCATTATGATCCTAGGAAGTTGTATAGTAGTCTTTCTTCTCATATATTTCCAGCATTTGTAGATATTCAGGCTATTAATCTACTCTATCAATATAATTTTGGCGTTGGGCAGGAAGATATTAATGTGCTTTTTTTAGTCGGATATGCTTTTCAGAAGCTAAATAAAAAGCCTGAGGCTTTAAAGATTTATGAGAAAGCTTTAGCTATACATGAAGAAAATATGAAAATTAATGCAAGTAAAGGTAATGGTACTATAGCAGAACACTTAACATTGATAGGAACTGTAATAGATCTTAAGATACATTGTGGTCTATTAGAGAGTATACCTGATATGGTAGCAAGATACCTAGGAATATATGACCCAAAATATCTTCTACAATTTGAAGATATTTCTATCAAAGAAGCTACCTTCTACTTTCTACTTTCATTATATAGCACTGGAGCAACCCAAGAAAGAGTTCCAGAATTACTTAAGTATATTTTACAAATATGCCCTGAAGGCAATGAAAAATACCTTCTTTTTTCATTACCTATTCAACAAGAAATTCCTGATACTTTAATTATAAGTAATGATATTGAAGGAAATATCATTACCAGACTACATCTAATTGATAAACTGCTTAAGGAACTTAAGGGAAAAAGAGATAAATGTAAGGAAATAATAGATAAAGCAAAAGAATTATATGAATATATAAAAAATAAAAAAAGCAATCTTAGAAGCCAAGTTTCTGATAAATACTTATGGTATAAAATGGCTTCTTTAACATATTTATTAGAGGCTTATACGATAAAAGATGAACTTGAAGGTAATCAGTCTACTACTATGAATGAAACATTAGAGATTATCTTAAAGCTTAATAAAATCATTCAAAATCCCTATACTTCAATAGAAGTATCTACAATTGGTGAAATATATTATTGGTTATCTAGAGCAGACTTTTTTCTTTTAAGATACATGTCTAATTTAGATGAGAATGAATGCTATAAAAGAATACGAGGGTACACTCTAAAGGCAAAAGAATTAGAAAAGTTATTCGTTCCAGGCATATATAGTGATATAATCAGAAGGTATGATCTAGCCAACGGATATATTTCCAGGAATGATCAAACTTTCGAAGATAATTTTATATTCCTAGAAGAATATTATAAAAATGAATTTAAAAACTTAACTCCCTTAAAATCTAAGTTAGACCTTGGAATAATATATTGTAAATATGGTATACTTTTAAAAAATAAAGCCAGTGAACCTTCTGAAGAGAAGAAAGCAGAAATCAAAAATTATTTTATAAAATCAAAAAAGTATTTTAATGAGATCGAAGAAGAAATAGAAGTTTTTAATGTAACTGAAAAATTAAATTTTTATTATTTTTACGGGTTATGCTATAGCAAACTTGGCACATTAGAGTTTAATAATAGATTTTTAAATGAAGCTGTGAATTTGCTGAAAAAAGCTTTAAATATAGTTCCAGACGATAATGATAGCCAGCAGGCATTGCAGGATGTTTGTAATGAAATTATTAAGAGAAGAATGCTAGATTCATTTGAAGACTAAAAATCAAACTTTTCTCAAAGTACTTCTATTTGGCTTGAGTTAATAATAGATGAGGAAATTGAACAAAAGCTATTAGAGAGTTATTGTAAGGGGGTATTAAAGTTCAATCAAAATTGGTACTATATAACAAAAACCAGTGATAATAAAATCAAGTTACATTAATTGAAAACTGGGATTATGGTGCATATTTAGCCCAAACTGGCAACAAGTTAATATGTTGGGTCGATAGTAATATATGTACCAACTGGTTATGCTAAAGAGTAAATTATTTTTCTCCCTGTTTGACATTACATAGCTCAGAATTCTCTTCTAACCTATGTAACAAGACCAGATTTGTATGTGGTTGATAAGTATATTTTAACTGTCTCGAAAAAGGACCGTTTCTTGAGACAAGAAATTTTAGCCTCAAAAGATATAAAATAGTGTATAATCTATCCATCTCATAAAACAAAGTATTATATTTCCATTAATTATATAATAAATGAGACAATGTCCCAACTAATCGGTTATGCTAGGGTCAGTACCCAAGAACAAGAATTGAATCTTCAACTAGATGCGCTTCAAAAAGCAGGGTGTGAAAAGAATAGAATATTTGTCGATAAGATTTCAGGAGCCAAGGCCCAGCGTCCAGGTTTAGACGAGTGTTTGGCTGAACTTCAAAGAGGAGATACCTTACTAGTCTGGCGTCTTGATCGATTAGGCCGTTCCATGAACCACTTAGTTTTGCTCATAGAAGATTTAAGAAAGAAAGGAATAGGTTTTAAGTCCATTTGCGATGGATTCATTGATACTACCACTGCATCCGGTGAGTTGATCTTTAATATATTTTCATCTCTGGCACAATTTGAACGTCGCCTGATCCAGGAAAGAACTAGAGCAGGTCTGGAAGCTGCGCGTGCTAGGGGAAGAAATGGTGGGCGTAAAAAGATAGAAAATACCCACTCCAAGGTTTTAATGGCTAAAAAGATGCATCAAGATCATGCTATGAGTATACAGGATATTTGTAAAACCTTAAAAATATCACGTGGTAGCTTCTACAGGTATATTGCCCTTTAACTATATATTGTTGTAACTTAAACTAATTGTTTAGGATATTTTCCTTTTCCCAACGTGAATCGTTAACTTATCTGCAGGTTTTGTATGGTTGCTGGATGAATGAAAGAATTTTTAGTTGGAAAATCATCGTATACTGGAATAATTGTAAATTGGTAGTTGATAGTTCAATAATAAGGAAACAAAATAACAAAACATGGCTAAACATAAAACAAGTTATAGTAATGTCTATAAAAGAATAGTAGTTCGACTCTTGTTCAGTATACTTCTATTTGCAAACTGCAACAAGTTGGATGTTAGCCCTCCTTCTGTTGATGCACAATTAACCCACGAAGAGGCCCAGGACACAATTAGTGTAACTGATGAGCAAGAAGATACGGGGTTGGTGCAGCAGGCGCAGATAGGATTCTATAAGCTACCCATAGAGCTTCAAAGTTATATCTTCTCATTTCTTAATCACAAGGGCCTTCTTAAAGCCTCCAAAGTATGTCAAAGCTGGAGAAAAGCTGTTCGTATAATTATGGATGCGGAAATGCATGCTCTAGCGGAAGTACGGTCTCTAGCGGAAATGCAATCTCTAAGAGAAATCTGCAGTAAGCAACACCAGGGACCCTATCGCAACCCATATACGTACTTAGATTCCAATGGCGGGGATGAGTACAGTGAGTTCAGGACATTTACTGAATACATGGTTAAGTGTACAGACTGCGTAAAATTGAGAGAACCTATGCGTCGGCTCCGAGAATTAGAAGACATCGAAATCAGAAAACGCTGGGAATTAAGAGGTGGGGGAGAAATTGAAATGTCAGCAAATAAACGTCGAAGACCCGACTTTCCTGAGTACACTGAGAGATATTATGAATTCCTAAACGATATAAACGCACAAAGATACGATGGTTGTGATCATCAGACGACCAGACCTTTCGGTGTCAAACCAATGTGTCGCTATAATAACTCTCCCACAATTAACGATCCGCATGAAGACTACCCCCCAAAAAGTATGCATGCGAGCAACTACATATTTGATTTTAGCTTGAAGTTGTGAGGATACAAATCCCGTACGTTACTATACTGGATAGTCATAATATTTTCCAGGATATACTTTAACCACTCAAAAGGATTTACTTCATGTAGCTTGCACATGGCAAAGAATGAATAGATCATCGCTGCTCTCTGAGCAGCTGCATGCGAGCCGGCAAAGAGATAATTCTTTCTGCCAAGGGCCACTGGCCTAATTGGGGTATCAGCAGGATTCGTGTGAAAAGGTACGGTTTCGAATTTTTACCTTTACTCTATTAAAATTCAGCCACATTTTAAGTACTAAGATGTAAATTTTTAAGCAATAAATTTAAGAGAGAATGTATGAAAAAACCTATTTTAATCAGTTAAATAAGGGGTTAGTGGTTATTTAATTCCCAAAGCGTACTTTTTTGCAGACATGTTGCTGATACCCCTAGTATTTGTTTTGCTCATTTAATCTTACCCATTGGTTGCTAGTTATACTGGCCTCTATAGCTTTCTTTTCTTCTTGATAAGTTTTAGGAATACGTGTAATAAACTTGATTCCAGCTAGGCATTCTTGATTAGTAGAGTGGTATAGCTTAGAGTCTCCTATTAGGTAGCGAGGCCCTTCGCTTTGCTTAAAAGCATCCAGCAGCTCTCGGCAACGTTTTTGGAAAACCTTACTATCACTGGCATTACCATCCAAACAGCGCATCATCAATGGTATACCTCCATCTTGGCTGGTCACTAACTCTAGCATAACTTGTTTTAAATCGGGTCGATGATCCTTGGAATAACCATGAGTTACTTTAATCTCATATTCATCGCTATCTACCTCATAGTTATCACTTAAACTAAAGCTGGTAGTATCCAAGCTGGTAAAGGAATAGTCTAACTTAATTTGCTGGCAGAGGTGGCTTGCAATTTGGCTAAAAAGCAGCTCACAGCCATATTCATATATCTCATCTAAGGCACGGCCTAAACGGTGTCTATTGAGTTGTTCCGCTTCTATATCGCGTCCGAACAAAATATCTAATGACTTAGATTCAAAAAACTGAGGAGTTAATGATAGGGGCTTACTTACAAAACCAAGCCCATTGATAATCATGGCTGCTACTGCTTCTCCTGTAGTAATATTGTGTTTTTGTGGATTAGATAGCCTCTCATCGATAAAATTGATAATGTTAAACTCTTTTAGGGTACCCATTACCAGTCCTAGGTGGTCTAATCTTTTTGTTTGTAGAATACGCATGGCCAAAATTATTGTTATCAAGGCCAATTTATGGGCTACTTTAAAAATTATCAAAAGTTAATAAACACCGTGATCAATGTAAGCCCTCAGAGTCACTTGAAAAGGACTCTGAAGGAAAGAAAGAGTGCAGAACGACGGTTTCATCAGAGCCCCCTAGCGGGCGACTCTGATGGCGAGGACGGTTCGAGTAGATTGTAGTCGTATGTGATCAATCCTGTAAGACTGGTTCCCTAAGCTAAGAATAGAAAATATAACTTAATTTTCTTTCTTATTATTGGCTGATGGTGCAGGTGTGGCATTTAGCACTTTCATACTCCTTTCTTTAAGTTCGTTTGCAGCCTCATTTAATCCTAATTCTTTGGCCAATGGCACAAAAAACTGTAAGGTCTCTTCGGCGATTTGCTTTTTCTTGGCATACGAACGATGTCCATCTATGGTGCGCATGTTATGCATGCGGTCTGCTATTTTTACATACAGCGCTCGTTTCTCTTCAGTTTCTAAGAGCATCAAAATATTTTCATGAGCAGAAAGCTTTATTTTGTAAAAGCTATCTTTGGTGCTTTCAAAGTGTGTTACACCATCTACAATACGTACTACTTCTGGGCCAAACATCGTCTCTATGTTTTCTAAGAGCATCGGCGTATCTTCTACCGTGTCATGTAGTAAAGCGCCTAATATGGCAGCTTCATCTTGGCTGTAGTCCAAAACGATTTGAGCTACTGCCACTGGATGGAGATAGAAAGGTTCTCCAGATCGTCTATTCTTAGGCCCATGGTACCACTTGATCATTTCAAGTGCTGTTTTTATAGCTTCTATATTTGCTTTACTCTTTTGCTTGATAGATGCTAAAAAAGCTTCTTCCTGTTCAGAAGCACCTGGATAGGCATCATTGGCACGAATCAGCTCAGCACCTAGCTCCATATACGGATCATCCATGTCTCTAGGCCTTACTTCATCTAGCTGTATGGGTAAGATATACAGGTGTGTATCAAAGCTTTTCTTTTTTTTGTTTTTGATATCCACGTTGGTATATCCATAGTGAGCTTTGATAATCCGTTGGTTGGTGACCAACAGGAGCTCTTGGGAGGTTTCAGGCATGGGTAGGGAAGAGCCATTCATTTGAGCTTCATAAGATGTTTTTATAGCGGGTAAGGAAGCCTCCTTGCTAATAGTAAAAGCAATGGCAGCTACTTGTTTGGTATAGGTTTTATTTTTACTAACAGAAGGCAGCGGATAGGTAAGTTGAGTATCATGCAGGCTTATATAAATAGGTTGTGATTCTTCTGCTTCAGTTACAAAAGTATTGATGCTATTAACAAGCATTTTTTCGATTCGTTTGGGATCACAGATGATCGCTTGCTGTTGACTATTGTTTTTGAAACGGAGATCTAGGTTATGTACCTTGGTTTGAACCTCTTCTAATAGTATATCAATGCCTATTGGCTTAATATCTAAGCGCAGATAGTCGGTAGCTCTATTTTCAATTCTTTCAAGTGTTACAGCCATGGGAGTGAGCGTATCCTGTAACTTTTGAATGGTCGTATGAATTGCTTTCGTTTCTTTGAATCCTTGCTGCTCCTGGCTACGAAGTTCCTTGACCAGATTGACTGCATGCGCAAGGTCTTGAATGCCAGCTCGCTCTAAAGTTTGTAGTAGACGTACTTTTTCTTTGAAAGCTTCTAATAGTGCTTCTTTGGTTTCTTGGTTAGTATCTATTAGTGTTTGGTTATCGGTAGTAAGTCGATCGAAGCGTTGTTGTTTTCTGCGTGCAAAAATGAGGCCGATAAGAATACCAAAGAGGCCCTCATACACCATCAAATACTTAGCGTCAAAGCTAACGGGTACAATCAACGAGCCAGCAACTAACTTATAAAAAATAAGTCCTAAAGCAACCCCAAGTATACCTATAATAATCGCAGTAGCCCAATCTAGAATTACTAGTAGAAGAATAATAATTCCTAAAATACCCATTAGCCATTCTATATTAAAATTAGTGACTAAAAACATGACCGTATTATAAAAAGGCAGGCAATATAAAACAGTTAGATGCCAGAAAACAGGGAAATAAGGTAGTAGTGATGGGGACCACTTCTCTTTGACAATCAATAATGCACACATAATCCCTCCGATAACACGTAAGTAAATCATTAAATTTTCATGTTCAGGTGGAGTTTCTGTCCATATAAAATAGGGAATGGTATAATTGATAATGCAGAATATACCAAAAAGGATATACGGAGCTCCATAGAGGGCTACTTTTTCTTGGGAATAGGCAACAATCCGTTTAGGGGTAGGAAGGATAGCTTTTAAGGTACTAAGAAATGCTTTTCGATGAGGCTTCCATAGCCTTTCTGTTTTTTCTGATCTATTGATAATAGCAAAACCTTTATTTTTTATTACATGTAAAATTACAAGGGTGAGACCATTGACTAAGATACTAATAGGTACTGCCAGATGATTATATGAACCTGGTAGTAGCCAGCTACTGCATATGAAAATGATGAGTGTAACAACAGAAGAAATGTAAAAAATTTTCTTATCAGGCTTCAGACCTAAAATTCCTGCTAGTAGTGGGAACATAAGCAAAGGACCTGTAAACTTGACCGCTAAAAAGCTTAGCCCAAGCATACTGGTAGACTTCAAAGCAATTATAATGCTTGCTATACCTATACCTAGTGTACTGTATTTAGCCCACTTCAATTCATCAATTTCACATCCATATCTATCAAAAATTGGCTTGAAAATGTCATGAGAAAACACTATTCCAGCAGCGTTTAAATAAGAATCGGCCGTGGACATAACTAATGCCAATAGACCAGCTATAGCTAACCCTTTTCCACCTATGGGTAATAACTCTTGGACGATATGGGGGACAACATTGTTAGCTTGAATAATTGGATATAACACTAATCCAGCTAGGCCAATTAACATAATTAACAACTGAAAAATAGGATGAAAAATACTTACAATCAGGTACTGATTACGTAGTTGCTGTGGATTTTGTGCCATCAGTAATCTTTGAAAAATAGGAGGACTGGTAATTCCTACAGGAAAAATACTCCAGACCAAAAACAAACTAAAGTAATAAGAAAAATTTTCATGATTAAATATCTTAAAGCTTGCTGTAGGAAGACGGAAAAATAATTCTTTTATTCCTCCTACATGTTTTATAACCACATTAGCTAAAATTGGGACAACTATAATAAGTATTAAAAACTGAAATACATCTGTGATAGTGACCGACTTAATTCCCCCATGGCTTGAATAAAGTGTTAACAATGAACCTGTTATAATAATAATCAAGATAGCTTTAAATCCTAACAAAGTTTCAACAACAATACCTAAACTTACAAGTTGCATACTAACGATGCATATAGAGTAAAAAAGGCCTAATATCCCAGCTATAATCTTGCTAGTTCTACCATATAAGGTTCCCATTACATCTCCTAAAGTAAGAGAGGTGTCAAATTGCAAAACCCTTCTACTTATAAAGAAAGCAAAAAATAAAGCCTGCAACATTACGCCTATTTCTGGAATAATTCTAATGATCCCATGAGAAAAAACTCCTCCTGCCCCATCAATTAAAGAGGCTCCGGATATATTAGTAGCTAAAAAAGTAAGCAAAAGGGTGAGTGTACCATAAGTTTTATTTCCAATTGCATACTCCCTAATGTCCTTGATTCCCTTACCTGCCTTAAAACCTATAATAAGGGTAATAACAAGGAAAGCATATACAATCAAGTAATCAATACTGAAATAGTTCATAGCAAATGCAATTAAGATAGTAGGTAATTAAACTAAAGATTTTATAAAATTTTTACTAACAAACTGATTAACAATTAGTTATATATTCTTACTAAGCCACAAGTTCCATATTTGGAAACTCCACAGTATATTCTTTATATCCTTGCTTAATCTCTGTGATACGTTGTTGAATTGCTTCAAAATAAGATTTATTATTACTGATTGCAAGCTCCTTTCTCTTTGTAGCAGAAAAAGCCTGTAATAGTGGCATCTTTTCAGTCTCCGTTAATACTTCCGTATAGTCTCGAATGTGTAGATGTTGTTCACTAGGGATGATGGTAACTATCCGTACGATAGGGTTTAGATGTTTTCTGTATATAATTTGATGGATCGTACATGAATAGGTAGGATAATCAATATATACCTCACAGGCTCCATTTTGTATAAATGCTTTAATTGTGTGTACATGTAGGTTAGTTGCCACAGTCTTAGATTTAACAGATTGACGCAATAGCAACATGGCCGCTTTGGTTTCATTCCGCATAGCCTTGATACTGGGCAATATATCTATTAAGAGTTCAAATAAATCAGGATCTTCTATGGTCTGCATACCACGGCTATAGATGGTATAAAACCCATCATGTGTATCTTGCCACCACATTTTTTCTGTATTTTCCATATACATATCAAGGTGACTGGCCAATCGCTTGGTAGCTCGCATGATAAATTCCATTTGTTCTCCTAAAAATGTTGTGGCAAAACGATCAGCTATATACCCTCTCTCAACTGTTTTGGGTTTGCGTCTAGCAAATAGTAAGCCTATCAAAGTAATAAACAAGAGCTGATATACAAGAAAATATTGAGTGGAAAAGTCAAGCTGTAAAGCCAGGTTCCCTATTACATGCTGTATTACAAAGCATCCTAATACTACTCCTAGTATGGATAGAAGCAAAAAGCTCGTCCAATCTAGTAAGATAATCAAAAAGATAGCGGTAATTGCTCCATTAGCAATCTGCTCTATACTGTTGTTGGTCGTTAAGAAAAGAATTGTATTGGTAAATGGCAGGCAGTATAACACTGTTAGGTGCCAGAAGGTAGGCAGGTAGGGTAACCAAGATTTAGGCCACTTTTCTCGAAGGATCAGCAAAGTACATAAAAAGCACCCTGCCAAGCGTATTACCAACATTAAATTATAGGTACCCAGTGACTCATGATTCCACATGAAGTAAGGAGCTATATAATTAATGACAAAAAATAATCCAAACAATGCATAAGGAGCACCATACTTTTCTACCTTATTTCTAGAATAAGTCACAATGTTACTGGGTATGGGTAAAAATTCTTTAAGCTTGTTGAATATTGTCTTTTTATGTGGCTGCCACAATGTATTTATTTGAATAGTAGGCAGAACGTTGTTTACTACAAAGATTCCTTTGTTTTTTACTACGTGTAGAAATACAAAAGTGAGACCATTTGCTACTATACTGATAGGTATTACTAAATGATTATAAGAATCTGATAGTAGCCAACTACTGCATATCAAAATGATGAGTGTAACAACAGAAGAGATGTAAAAAATTTTCCTATCAGGTTTCAAGCCTAAAATTACTGCTAGTAGGGGAAACATCAATAAAGGCCCTGTGAACTTAACGGCTAAAAAGCTTAATCCAAGCATATTGCTAGACTTTAAAGCAATTATAATACTTACTATACCTATACATAGCGTACTGTATTTAGCCCATTTTAATTCATTAATTTCCCATCCATATTTATCATAAATTGGCTTGAAAACGTCATGTGCAATCACTAACCCGGCGGAATTTAGGTACGAGTCAGCGGTAGACATAACCACAGCTAACAACCCAGCTACCGCTAATCCTTTAGCGCCCACAGGTAAAATATTTTGTATAATATGTGGTAAAAGGCTCTTTCCTTCAATAGTAGGGTATAATATAAGTCCACTTAATCCAATCAACACGATGAGAATCCGAAAGATAGGATCAAAACCAGCTGCAATAAAATATTGCGCTTGCAGTTCATTACCATTTCTTGCCATAAGCATTCTTTGGAAAAAAGGAGGACTTGTAATACCGACTGGAAAAATACCCCATACTAAAAAAAGTGTGAGATAATAAGAGAAATTTTTATGGCTAAGTATTTCTACTTTAGCAGGAGGAAGTTGCATGAATACATGCTTGAGGCCACCTGCATGGTTAATAACTATATTAGCAATCAGAGGGAAAACGATAATCAATATTATAAACTGAAATACATCTGTAACAGTAACTGACTTGATGCCTCCATAAGCTGAATAAATTGTTAAAATTATCCCCCCTATGAGAATGCCTACACTAGCATCTACTTGTAGAAAAGATTTAAAAATTATTCCCAATGCCAATAATTGCATGCCTATCATAGCACTAGAGTACAATACTCCTAATACTCCTGCAAGTAATTGACTAAGTCTACCATAAGAAATTCCTATAACATCTCCTATAGTAAAGCAATTATCAAATTGTACAATTTTAGGAGCTATGAAGAAAGCTACAAACAATAGTGAAATAGAGACTCCTAAAACAGAAAAAGTAGCAATTATACCTTCAGAAAAGACACCAGAAGTAGCTTGCATGACACTACCACTACCTATGTTTGTAGCTAAAAAAGTAAGCAAAAGAGCCAGTGTCCCATAAGTTTTGTTAGCAATTGCATATTCTCTAATATCTTTAATTCCCCTTCCTGCTCTAATTCCTATAATAAGGGTAATAGCCAAAAAAGCATATACAATTAGATAATCAATACTGAAATAGTTCATATGATGAAGTTTGTAAATTACAAGCGAATGAAATCTAAAAAATTTAACTGTAACTTCCTAAAAGTTGTACGTAGTTGTAATATTTAACTTGTTGAGTATCAAAAGAAATAGGTGCATTTTTCTCATCATCCCTGCTAGCGCACGGGTTTTCGTATGTGGCTCATCACTACCATAAGAAAGTGAATCCTATAGGATTAATCCTTCAGTGAGACATAATTTAAAATGGATTTACAGCCCCCTCAGAGCCACTTGAAAAAGATGCTGAGGGTAAGAAAACTTAATTTAGATCAGAACGACGGTTTCATCAGAATCTCCTAACGAGTGACTCTGATGGCGAATAAATTATGTATGTAATCAACTTTGTGCTATATCAATAAGGACACACGCGAGAACGTGTGCGCCAGCAAAGGGGACGTTCTTAGTGGCGGGAGGAAACTCACGTCACCCCCTTAGGTCCATAAAATCGTTTAATCAAATAAGCTCCTTTTTAGTAGGCTTTTTCCTTTCATGAGGCAAAAGCGCTTTTTTCCTGAGACGTATACTGGTAGGAGTAACTTCTACTAGTTCGTCATTATCAATATAGGAAATGGTCTCCTCTAAAGTTAGTTCCCGGTGAGGGGTTAAAATAATTGCCTTATCGCTTGAAGAGGCCCGCATGTTGGTTAATTTTTTACCTTTAACAGGATTAACTTCCAAGTCGTTTTCTCTACTATGCTCGCCAATAATCATACCCTCATATACCTTCGTCCTAGCAGGAATAAATAATATCCCTCGTTCTTCCAAATTAAACATGGCATAAGCGGTTGTTTCTCCATCACAATTGGAAATAAGCATCCCGTTTCTTCGCTGCTCGATTTCGCCTCTATAGGGCTGATAAGAATGGAATACCCTACTCAATACACCTGTACCACGCGTATCATTTCTAAATTCAGTTTGGTAGCCAATTAAGCCTCTAGAAGGAACATGAAAGATTATTCTGCTTTTATTACCGCCAGAAGGACGCATATCTTTTAGCTCTCCTTTTCGTTTGGATAACT
Source organism: Candidatus Amoebophilus sp. 36-38 (assembly GCA_001897825.1). GTDB lineage: Bacteria > Bacteroidota > Bacteroidia > Cytophagales > Amoebophilaceae > Amoebophilus. Next base: position 3,327 of record MKUM01000031.1, on the reverse strand, counting down.
TTTCAACTACTACGCCACTATAGGGCTCATCTACATCAATCACTACCTCTTCTATGGGTTCTAATAGCTTACCTGCTTCATCACGTTTAAATAATACACGGGGTCTTGAAACAGATAATTCAAATCCTTCTCTGCGCATGGTTTCAATTAACACCCCTAATTGTAATTCTCCCCTTCCACCTACTTCAAAGCTTTCACCTTCCGGATCTATGCCTAGCGTAATGGCTACGTTTGTTTCAGCTTCTTTCCTTAATCTATCCAAGATCATGCGTGAAGTAACTTTGGTCCCTTCTTGTCCGGCTAACGGAGAATCATTCACTCCGATGTTGACTGCCATCGTTGGCGGGTCGATAGGGGTGGATCGAATGGGTGTTGTAATAGCAAGATCGCAGATGGTATCAGCTACGGAAGCTTTTTCAACACCAGCAATCGCAATAATATCTCCGGCTGCTATTTCTGTTAATAGTATTCTTTCAATACCCTTGAAGCCAAATAACTTGGTAAGTTTTGTGGTTTCTATCAGCTCTCCTTGAAGGTTAATTGCTTTGACATTCGTGTTGATTTTAGCGATACCGCTATAAACTTTTCCGATCAAAATTTTGCCAACATACGGATCGGAAGTTAGGATACTAGCCAGCATAGAAAATGGAGCTTGTAGGTCTACCTGGGGTGCAGGTACATGCTTAATCATTAGATTAAATAAAGGTTCCAAATTCTTACGCTCATCTTTTAAATCTGTGACTGCCCAACCTTCTCTACCGACTGCATATAATACGGGGAAATCCAATTGTTCTTCTGTAGCGTCTAAGACAGAAAATAACTCAAAGACTTCGTTCAATACTTCTTCCACACGGCTATCTGATCGATCTACTTTATTAATAACTACGATGGGTCTAAGTCCAAGCTTAAGTGCTTTGCTCAATACAAATTTCGTTTGTGGCATAGGTCCTTCGGAAGCGTCTACCAGCAAGACGACACCCTCTACCATCGAGAGTACACGTTCTACTTCTCCACCAAAATCAGCGTGTCCAGGAGTGTCTACTATGTTGAATTTATAATCTCTATAATGAACAGAAGTACATTTAGCCAAGATAGTGATACCACGTTCCCTTTCTAATTCGTTGGAGTCCATGATTCTTTCATTCACCTGTTGATTGTCTCTAAAGGTGTTACTTTGCTTCAGTATGTTATCTATCAGCGTAGTTTTACCATGGTCTACATGGGCTATAATAGCAAGATTCCTAATGTGTGACATTAATTTAAATTAAATAATAAAGGTGATATAGGATTTATATATTCTCTTCAGCGGTTTATTTGTGTACGAGTATACAAAAGTAATATAATCTATTTATAAAATATATCCTAGGTATATTAAATGTGGTAGAAGATTTAACGGTGTTCCCTATATTTGTGTAAAGAATTATTGAAATTATATGATATTAGATTGTGGTGTCAGGACTCCATCCTTGACAGACGCACATTAAAACTACTCTAATTCTGGTTCGATAGCTTGCCTCAAAACTTTAAATACTGGATAGTCCTCTTTACGGTTTAATGTCGGTTGTTCACCTTTCTCGAGTGCTTGCCAATAACTCCACGGTAACTTTTTATCTCCTAGTTCGTAATCCATCCCATCCCATACATCTTCTCTAAAGGCATAAAAAGCAAAATGCCAACCATTTTCTTTAAAGATAGAAATGAGGTCTTTAAAATACTGGGCTAGTCCTTTAGAAGTACGATGTCCACCAAATTCTCCAACTAAAATACGGTTACTCGGAATATTATTGATTTTTTGGAAATGGGCCACATCCTGCATGTATGCTTGAAGTTCTTTTTTATCCCAATTCTTCCCGTTGATTTGACCTGGATAACTAAATTTTCCCTGGTTTATTTTATAGTTTGTATATTCATATGGTTCATACATATGGAAAGAATACAAAATATTTTCTTCTACATGAGGCTTGAGCGTTTTAAAAGTTTTTGAATCTGCATAAGTTGAACTATCAAGAATGATAGGTGTTTCTTGATCTACCTCTCTAATGCTACGAATAACAGTATGATAAAATTCAAAAAGTATTTGATGAACTTCCTCTTGGTTGACCTTATAAAGATCAGTCTCGGTGGAGTTATAAAGTCTTTCTAGATGCGGTTCATTTAAAATATTATAGCCTACAATAGCAGGATGGTTGCGTAATGCTAATGCCAAATCTTGCCAGAATTTTGCTGCTTGCTTTTGAAATGACTGATCTTTCCAAATTCGTAGATCATCTTGGTTATGATTATTTTGTTTCCAACGTGATCCAGGAAGGCTAAGCATAGTCAGGACAACTGGCATGTTTTCTTCTGCACACATATCAAGGATCTGTTTTAAAGCTAATAGATCTTCTGCAACAAGGCCCTTATAATGATCAGCATTTCCAATAAGAAAGTCTCTTTGGTTGCTTAAGAATTTGTCAGGGGCTAAACGAATAAAGCTAATATGATAGCTCCTTGCAGCTTGAATGACCTCTTGAGATAATGTTTGGTTAAAAGTATTGGCTCCTTTTTGCATAGTATTCCAAAAAGTAGCTTTATCTATTTGATTAGAAGCTGTTAAGTAAGTAGTGGTTGGGTTAGGCGTATCAATAGTATGTAAGCTATGATTGGTTATAGCGTTTCTAGCAGTTGTGTTCTCGGTTAATAAGATGGTTGGATGAACTGTAGACTTCACAAAGCGGAGGGGTGATAGGCTTTTAATGTTTCTAGGTGTAAAATTTCTGTCTGGTTTCCAAATTTTGTTATAAATCCCATTTTTTGGAGTTTTAGGAACATTTGCTTGTGCTAGTCCTTGTGTATAGATGATAAGAAGGAAGCAAAATGCAAGCCTACTTAAATGCAATACCGTATATCTGTCATATCTATTTTTCATCTTTGTATCTATTTAGAAATCATTTTGGTCAATAGTTTTTTATCTGTTGGTTGTTTCTATATAAAATAAACTTCTTCTGAAACCAAGAATTGGGTTTTCTGGGTAGGAAGAAATTTGTGAGAAATCGGAGCTTACTTTAGTTACTCATGTTACGCAATTGAGTTAGAGACCAGGCAAATTTATCACTTGTTAAGTCATGAAATAATATTTTTCTAGTTGAACCTTATTTCATTGAATCAAGTTTCGCCTGCGGCGGGCGTTACTTTTTTCCAACCATGAAAAAAGTAACCAAAAAAATCTCCGCTATGCATAAAAAGGCTAAAATTTTCACCCTCCACAATTTAGCGGCCAGCCCTGCGAAAACACCCCAACACTGCATAACCTCTGATCTCCGGCCTGGCCGCTCCTCCCTGCAAATT
>MKUM01000030.1 GCA_001897825.1 Candidatus Amoebophilus sp. 36-38 | reverse complement strand
TAATTCCTCAAAATAGTCATTATTGATGAACTCAGATGAAATTTTATGGCGTAACATAAAGGGTAAACTCTCTTCTGAGGACCCTTCCAATAAAATGGGAACAACTTTATTACTCTTTTCTGTGCTATACCTAACTAAGTATTCTATCAATTGTCCTTCTAACCTAGATACATGTTCTTTCTCTTTTGAATTTACTGCTCGTTTGTTATATTTTTCCAAATACAACTTGGTCCCTATTACTATTACCCAATCAACCTCTCCTATCTTCCTAACATATTCGTTTAGAATATTCCCTTTTTTAATTACCCATCTATCTAATAAAACCTGTATCCCTGCTTTATGAAGCATTTCGCAAAAACGTTTCACCCAATATTCATGATAACGATCTCCCAAGGCATAGCTAATAAAACATGTTGGGGATTTACTATTTTTTCGCCGTAGATAGGGAAGGATATCTCTTTCTAGAAGTCTCAAGTAAGCTTTTTCTTTAATAAAATATTCAAGATTAAGTTTCTCTTTCTCTGGGATATCGGTCAGGCCTATCTTGACCATACCCGACGAGCTTCTTGAAGAATTTGATGATTGTTGGGAAACTGATAAATTAGTTTGTGTATCTACTTGCAAAGCAGATATATTAAACAAAACAATAAGAAAGACTAAATGGACTATGCTAGCTTGCCTAAGTGATTGTACTTTTCTAAAAAACTTACTTTGATTGAACATCGTTATCTCAAATAGCGAACAAGCTGCAGTAAATATAAAACTTTAGAGAGAATTTATAGAGAAGCTAATTTCACCAATTTATATAATTCACCTACCTTAACCTTGAGGACTAAATTTGCTAAACTATAATACCATGTATTTGTCTTGTCTTTCTACTCATGATCTTGTTTCTTTTTTCGCATCTCTTCCTCCAGTTTTTCTATATTTCCTTTAACTTTTTGTATATTTGGATGATCAGGTTTATATGGGTACAAGATCTTATACATTTCAAAGGCCTGCTCATAAATATCTTAGTGCTTCGTGATGTTGGTTTAAAGCTTGATAAATGTCACCTATCTCATTTAGTGATCTAGCTATATCCGGATGATTACCAGTATACAAAGCTTGCTTCATTTCAAGGGTTTGATTCAAATACTTTAAGGCTTCTTGATATTGGCCTAAACCTTGATAAATATATCCTATATTTTCGAGTGAATAAGATACATAGGGATTGTTGCCTTTATACAAGACTTGTCTCATTTCAAGGGCTTGCTTTGAATATTTTAATGCTTTGGCATATTTTCCTAATTTCCCATGAATAAGTCCTAGATTATTCAAGGAATGGGCTATATATGGATGATTGCCTTTATATAAGGCCTGATATACTCCGAAGGCCTGCTGGTAATAGTTCAATGCTTCTTGGTATTGGCCTAAATCTTGATAAACGGCTCCTAGATTATTTAAAGAACTAGCTATGTCTGGATGATTGCCTGAGTACAAAGCTTGTCTCATTTCAAGAGCTTGTTTCGAATATTTAAATGCTTCTTGATATTGTCCTAACCTGTAATAAATCTTACCTAAGCTATTTAGAGATGTGGCTATAAGCTTATGATTACCTTCATACAAAGCGTGACAGATTTCAAGAGTTTGCTGATAATACCTCAAAGCCTCCAGGTATTGCCCTAACTTGTAATGAACATCTCCTAAATTATTCAGGGCAACAGCTATATCTGGATGATTGCCTTTATACAAAAGCTGGTACATTTCAAGAGCTTGCTTTGAATATTTGGATGCTTCTTGGTATTGTCCTAACTTGTAATGAACCTCTACTAAACTATTTAAGGTAGTAGCTATGTAACGATGATTGCCTTTATATAAAGTCTGGTACACTTCAAGAGCTTGTTCGTAATAGACTAGAGATAACTTGTAATCACAAGTTACTTCCCTACTGTAACTACCCATGCGAACAAAGAGATCGGCCAATAGGGGATGGATTATTACTTCTTTGGTTACACTTGCCAACACATAAGCTGTATTCGAGGCATAAAGCCTTGCTTGATCCCACCTACTATCAGGCATTTCAGTCACATCAGGCACAACTTGATCCAGCTCTTTTATAACGGATTCGATTATATCTCGCTCAGTTCTTTTACTTACTCCTTTCCAGCCTTGATATTGCTTACATGCTACTTGTATTTCTCGATGTATTTGTACACCCTGTTTACTTGGGCCATTGATAATGGTTATTAAAGATAATTTTTCTAATGGGTACAATACAGCGATTAATTTTTCTTCGCCTATACCTAATAAACTAGTTACTAAGGATAAAGGAATAAAGTCTGGGTCTAAATAAACACCATAACGCATCACTAGCTGAGAAAGTCCATCTAATCTTTCCAGTCCTAAACTTACCTCAGGCAATACAAAGCCTCTGCCCCTCTTTTTGCCTCGCTGCTTACGTGTTTGTAGCTTAGCAATGTATTTCTCAACATTCATAAAGCTTATTTCACTAATATATCCTGTAGCCAAAGCTAGCTTCTGGGGTATAAGCCCTACTCCTTTGATCAACGCTTCTACATCTTGATCAGCAGGTTTAATGTCCTGTAGCCTTTGCTGAATATATATTTTTCCTTCTGCCTTGGTAAAAGAACTTAGCTCAATTTGATTATAATCTTTAAAACTTTTTTTATCTCTGGTAGTAATAATTACTTGTACCAAAGAAGGTTTATATAATAAGCACACATCTATTATCCTCGAGTCATCCACATTATCTAAAATTAATAAAGTGAGTTGTTGTCGATCTTCCAGGGCATTATAGATCCTTCTAGTTAGTTCTTCAAGATATTTAATAGATTCTTTCGTTAAGTTTGCTAGCGCTTGATAATCAATATCTAATTCTTGGGCTAAATCTTGATAGCTTTTTAATAATTTTTCCACGGTCTCCGCTTGTATCCAACGTACGACTCGTTCTTCTTTCCGCGCATGTCCATACTCAGCTACTAACGTACTTTTACCTACCCCCCCATGTCCATACACCACACATATACCCTTCTCCTTTAACTTTCGTCTCAGTTCTTGTTGTTCTTTCATTCTAGGTACATAGCCATTTAATTTAGCTTGAGGTATATAACTGTGAAGTCTAGGGACAATATTACTCGTCGCTAGGTTTAGCTCTTTCTCTATATAATCACCCCTTTCTGCTAATTCTTCTGCTAACTTAAATGCTTCCTCCTTATATAAATCGATCTCCTCTTCTATTTCTTTATCTAATGCTAGTATCTTATTTGTTCGTTTTTCTTCATATG
>MKUM01000029.1 GCA_001897825.1 Candidatus Amoebophilus sp. 36-38 | reverse complement strand
TATGGGTATAATTTATTTTGTGCTTATCCATATAATTTTATGATTGTTTCCTTATTGTAAGGGCCTATCAACCACCAAGTTATAACTATTTCTTTATACGACAATCCTTTATAGTACGCTGTTCAGTTCTATTGCCAGGATGAAAATACACCAAAACGTGACATACCTGTCAGTGACAATAGTCTTGCTTTCAACTTTAGAGATCTAGTTTTATAAATTTTTTCTTTGCCCAGGCTCTCAAAGAAGATTTATCTTCTTCACCAATGCTGTTGTAGCTCAAATCCAGGGAAGTCAATAGCATATACTGGATTCCACGAGAAATTTTCATATGCTTTAGTTGTAGATTTATTTCCCCGCTAGATAAATTTAAAACAAAAATTCCTTCCTGCCCCAGAGAGTCCAATTCTTGATTTCAGAAGAAGTCTAATATCTTAGTTAGCTAATATGACCCCACTAAAATTCTAAATGAGTGAGTGTTTAACTTGATTTGGTAGCTGTTTCAGCTTCTATTAGACTACCATCTTGTATAAATAGTTTTCTATCTGCCATATCAGCTAGTATTTGATTATGCGTAGCAAATACAAAAGTTTGACCCCATTTTTTTCGCAGTTCAAAAAATAACTCGTGTAGGGATGCTGCATTCTTAGAATCTAAACTGCCACTAGGTTCATCTGCGAAGACAATTCTTGGACTATTAATGAGTGCACGTGCTACAGCTACCCTCTGCTGCTCTCCTCCAGATAGTGCAGTAGGCTTGTGATTCATTCGTGATTGGAGACCCAGTAATTTAAGTAATTCCTTCGCTCGAGTCTCTACCCTACTAGGATTAAAATTACCTATGTAGCCAGGCAAGCATACATTTTCTAAAGTAGTAAATTCTGGCAAAAGATTATGAAACTGAAATACAAAACCAATATGACGATTTCTAAATGAAGCCAAGATATTTCCTTTAAGTGCTAAAAGATTATCTTTTCCTAGATAAAGCGTGCCAGCATCAGGCTTATCTAATGTAGCTAGTATATGAAGCAAAGTACTTTTACCAGCACCAGAAGCACCCATAATCGCTACTATTTCTCCCTCATCAACTTGTAAATTAATGCCTTTTAAAATTGGAAGCTTCCCATAGCTTTTAGTAATACCTTGAACTGCTAGTAAAACAGATTTTTGATTCATATAGTGTATCAATTACAAAAGCATAACAGTACTTCATGGTTTAAAATAAACCAATACTTCTCGCACATCTTAAAATAACAAAATTTAAACCACGCGTTTTAACTAAATTTTATTTATTTTCGTTTACAGAAAAGCGTATAGCTTTTTATGCTTGATTTGTCTAATTTCCTCAAGCGCTCGTAGTTCAACTGGATAGAACGTCGGATTTCGGCTCCGAAGGTTGAGGGTTCGAGTCCTTCCGAGCGCACACGATGTATAATATTTATTTTTATCGTATAGCCTACGCTTATAAAGTTAAGTTTTTACGTAAGAAATAGAAGGAGCCATCAACCGCTCGGCATTTCGAGCAGAGGATTACCATGTAGGTGGTCTGTATACTACAGACCACGGAAGTGGAAGTGAGGAATGAACTAGTTTATTAACCCTTTTTTTGATATTTCTGCTGAAATTTCTCTACCCTACCTGCTGTATCTACAAATATTTTTTTGCCCGTATAGAAAGGATGCGAAGCAGAGCTAATTTCTACTTTAATAAGTGGATATTCTTTTCCATCTTCCCATTTAATAGTTTCTTTAGCTTCGAGCGTAGAACGAGTTAAAAATTTAAAGCTACTAGAGGTATCCAAAAATACAACTTCTCGATAAGCAGGATGTATATTTTTTCTCATGATTAAATTATATTATTAATTGACAAAGTTAAATAAAATAAGTTTACGTATGCATAACATAACAGCAGATTAATCAATAGTTTTCAGCATTTTATAAAAGTAATAAAATAAGATTTATCTAATAATTCTATAACTAGTTTATTTCTTATTACCTCCCCTAGTCAGTAGAGTTCTTGCATAATCAACAATTCAGTTTCCTGGGCAGGAAGGAATTTGTGAGAAATTGGAGTTGTGGTGTCAGAAACGACTCCCGATACTCCGATGGAGCGTCAGTAAAGGTTCCTGACAGCACATGAAGAATTAGTGTGCCCAGGCTGGAGCCCTGACATACACCTACTGACGAACCTAGGGTTCAAGGCGACGGTTATGCAAGAACTCTATTATACTTCGCTCTGTAATCCAAAGGAGATAAGCCTGTTATTTTTTTAAAAACTTCTCTGAACGCTTTATCATCTGAATAGCCCACTTCATTCATTACCTCAAAAATGTTTTTCCTACTTTCTTCTAAAGTACTTTTTGCAACTTCTACTTTTACCCGCTGCAAATATTCCACCGGGGTGTTACCTGTAGCTTTGATAAAACGTCTGTCAAAATTTCGCCTGCTAATCGCAAGCTTTGAGGCCAGATCTTCGAAAGAAATTCTTTTGCTCAAATTTTCTTCAATATAAGTTTGTGCTTTGCACACCAATTCATCACCATGGTTCTTCTGCGTTTGAAAAATGCAAAAAGGTGATTGCGAGGTTCTTTCAATATCAATTTGAAAAACTTTTGAGCAATAAATAGCTGTCTGCCTGTCAAAATATTTCTCAACCAAGAAAAGTATCAGGTTCAAAAATGAGTATGCGCCACCGTTGGTATATATTCCCTGTTCAACAGTAAGCAGCTTATCGGTCTGAAGATGAATGTTTGGAAACAGTTGCTTGAAATCGGTTGCCGCACTCCAATGAGTAGAACAAGTCTTCCCTTCCAGCAAGCCAGTAGCAGCTAGCAAAAATGCTCCGGTGCAAATACTCGCAATTTCAGCACCAGTTTTATATTGCTCCTTAATCCAGCTAATAAGCTCTTTATTCTTTTTAATTACCTGATCATAATCGTGAGCAATGGAAGGTATAATCATCAGATCGGTTTTTATTATTTTCTTAATATTTACAGGATAAACTGAGAAGAAGCCAGCATCCAATTTCAGTTCTGTCACAAAACCGGCTATACAGATTTCAATCATTGATTTATTTCCCATCTTCTGCCAATACTCATTTGCACGGTTCAGGATTTGAAACGAACCCGCTATACTGCTCAGGTTAGCATACCCTTGGGGGATAATTATAGTCACTTGTTTCATTGTAATTTTTTTCGACAAAGATATAGATTCATTTTGTCCAAATCAACCCTATATAATGTCTATTTTACACCCTGTTAATACCAAATTAGGACCGTAAATTTGTCTAACTAATTCAGACAATAGTTGGAGTATAAAATAAAAACACTTAAAAACATTTATTATGAAAAGACTAGAAAACAAAGTTGCCGTTATTTATGGAGATGGCACCATCGGGGGTGCGATTGCGAAAGCCTTTGCCCTAGAAGGTGCTGAGGTTTTTTTGACTGGTCGCACAGTAATAAAGCTTGATGCTATAGCTAAGGAAGTCTTGCGCGGTGGAAGAGCCATCGAGACAGCCCAACTAGACGCACTAGATGAGCAGGCTGTAGAGGAACACATGAAGGAAGTAATCAAAAAAGCCGGGAAGATCGATATTTCTTTCAACGCTATCGGTATTCCTCAAAAAGGCATTCAAGGTATTCCGCTCACTGAACTATCCGTAGAGCATTTCTCCCTTCCGATCACTACCTATACGCAGTCCCATTTCATAACTGCCAAAGCAGCAGCACGCCGTATGGTTAAGCAAGGGCACGGAGTCATCGTCATGCATACGCCAAACGCGAGTCGGATAAGTCCCACTTTTGTGGGTGGCATGGTGCCAGCTTGGGCAGCAATGGAAGCGCTCTGCCGCTCTCTGTCAGTAGAGTGCGGACAGTATGGAGTACGAGCAGTTTGCTTGCTCACGACCGGCATACCTGAGACACCGCTTATTGACGAAGTCTGGGATATTCATGGGAAAGCACAAGGTATAACTTTTGAGCAATTTCATTCCGTCATGGAAGGTATGACACATAGACGACGCTTAACTAAGCTTGAAGAACTGACAAACGCAGCCGTTTTCGTAGCTTCTGATGAAGGCAGTGCGATAACCGGAACCATTCTTAACCTGACTGCCGGGATGATTGTCTAATAAATTTTCAAACTAAAATTTATAAAAAATGAAACCAGCAGATTTCGTTACTACGCTATTGATAGACCAAACTCCGAAAGAAGCCTTCAATGCCATCAATAATGTTCGTGGATGGTGGTCAGAAGAAGTTGAAGGAAGTACAGAGAAACTTAACGATGAATTTATCTATCACTATGCAGATCTCCATTACTGTAAAATGAAAGTGATTGAACTGATTCCAAGCCAAAAAATGGTTTTGCTAGTGCTGGACAATTATTTCAAATTTACTAAAGACAAAAGCGAATGGAAAGACACAAAACTCGTCTTTGATATTTCACAAAAAGATAATCAAACAGAGATTAGATTCACTCATGAAGGTTTGGTTCCTCAATATGAATGTTATGAGATCTGCAGAAAAGCATGGATCAATTATATAAACAACAGTTTACGCAACCTGATCACTACCGAAAAAGGGCAACCTAACCCTAAAGAAAAAGAAGATGATGGCTTCGATGTACAGTCAGTTGAAAAATGGAAACTGGAGCAATAGAATTCTATAGAATTCTTTAGAAACAACCGCCTTGGGTTCCTTGGATTCGTCAGTAAGTGTGTATCCGGGCTGGAGCCCTGATACCACCCTCCTGCCACTACGATTTCGGTTTCTCACAAATTCTTCCGGTCTAGAGAATCCAATTCTTGGTTTGTGTAAATCTATTTCAAGACAAGCTTGAATGAATAGGTCACTATGTATGAAAGTTGCCAAATAGCTATTAACTTCAACACATATATAATTAACCAGAAACAACAACCTAAATACCTATGAAGGATACACAGCAATGGATATCAATTGTTATCGGAATAGGCTACCTGATATTCAGAATGATTCGTGTTATTGGAAGCCATAAAGCCGAGCCTGTACATCAGCCTGATTGGGAAGATGAAGAAGATGAAATAGAGGAAGAAACACTACCCGAACGGGAAGAAATTAAATGGCCCATCGAAAAAATTAAAGAAATTACTAAGCATGAGAAAGAGATAAGAACATCCCTATCACAAGTAAATCAAACTGATGCTTCTACGAACAAAAGTAGTAAATCTATTAGCGACCCCTCTTATCCGGGAATTCAGAAATTACTATTACCCATGCAAGAACAAAACCCCTATAAACTTTATAAAGCCACAACAACCAGGCATGGTAAGAAGCTAAATCAGGTACTCAATAAACATAGTACTTCCCATAAGATCATCATTCTGGCCGAATTATTCCGACGCAAAACCTGGTTTTAATTGTATGCCAACACTTACACTTTTGGTACTCAATATATTGCTATTTGTAATAGGCTTATTCATTGTACTTACCAAGAGGAATATAGTTTTTGTAGTCATCGGTGTAGAACTTATTTTACAGGCTGCCATTTCGAATTGTATCGTATTTGATAGCCAATATTCCAACCAACTACAAGGTCAAATATTGATAATTTTCTCGATGGCAATTTCAATCTGTGAAATAGTACTACTCATCACGTTAGCCCTACGATTATACCAACAATATAAAACTACAGACCTGGATGTATTAAGTTGATATGTTTCTAAAATATGCCGTTTAGTATCGATAGAGTTCTTTCGAAACCAAGAATTTTGTTCTCTAGGCAGGAAGGAATTTGTGAGAAACCGGAGTTTACTGCAGTAAATGAGGATTTTAAACAAATTACTGACGAACCTAGGGGACTAAAGGCGACGGTTTCGAAAAAACTCTAATATATTTGTCTATGAAACATCTATAATTAAATTGTGATCTGCTAATTTCACCATCCTATCATAACTATACATATATGTTAAATCATCCGGTACCCAAAAAAAGAAAATTTTTACCCGAAGAGTTTCAAATCTTAGGTTGGGAATCATTAGCGCCTTTTTATAAGTTACTATTAGATAAAAAAATAAATTCTTCGGAAGAATTGTGCTTATGGCTTGCACAACGCAGTGAGCTAGAAGGTGCTATATCAGAAGATGCTGGCTGGCGGTACATACATACGACACGTGATACAGGCAATGAAACATATAAAAAAAGGTATGAAGAATATATAACAGATATTTTACCTCAGATTATGCCACTATCTCATCAGTTAGATGAGAAAATTGTACAGTCCCCCTACACGGCTACACTTGCTAAAGAAGTGGGTTATGATTTATTAGTGCACTGCCTGAAAACAAAGATCAACCTTTATAGACCAGAAAATATTCCCTTATTCACGAAGATACAGCTCCAAGCCCACCAGTATGGCAAAATAGCTAGCGAAATGACCATCACAAGAGATGGTAAAGAGCTCACCATGCAACAAGCAGCAACCTACCTAGAATTGCCTGATAGAAAATTGAGAGAGGAAGTCTACCTTCAAATGCATGAACGTAGACTACGAGACAAAGCTGTTTTAGATGAGCTATATACCAGTCTAGTACAGGAAAGACATAACGTAGCCCGCAATGCAGGATTTGCTAATTTTAGAGATTACATGTTCGTAGAACTTAAAAGATTTGATTATACGCCCCAAGACTGTTTTAAGTTTCACGAAGCTATCTTAGAGACCATCATACCCCTACTTAATGATATTAAAACGGAACGAAAAAAGGAAGCCGGCTATACAACATTTCGACCTTGGGACGATGCTGCAGATTCACAAGGTAGACCTCCGCTACAACCCTTTCAGGATACAAAAGAGCTACTAGAAAAAACAATAGTTGTCTTAGATAAGCTGGATCCTTTTTTTGGAGATTGTCTACGTACGATGCAAGAGATGGGACACTTTGACTTAGAATCAAGAAAAGGCAAAGCCCCTGGTGGATATAATTATCCCCTAGAAGAATCAGGAGTACCTTTCATTTTCATGAATGCCGTCAATGAATTTCAAGATGTAATTACCATGTTCCATGAAAGCGGCCATGCTATTCACTCTTTCTTAATGCATCATCTGCCTCTCAATGATTTTAAACATATTACTTCGGAAATGGCTGAATTAGCCTCCATGTCCATGGAATTGCTTACGATGAACTATTGGGAATTATTTCTTGATAACCCAACTGATGCGATACGAGCCAAAAGAGAACATCTAGAAAGCATTATTAAAAGATTAGTATGGATAGCAGCTATAGATAAATTCCAACATTGGATCTATGAGAACCCTACTCATACCAAAATGAAGCGTGAAGAAGTGTGGAAAAATATTGTAGATACCTTTTCAGATTATATAACAGACTGGGATGGACTTGAAGATATCAAATACTCTTTATGGCAAAAACAGCTCCATCTCTTCGAAGTCCCTTTCTATTACATAGAATATGGTATCGCACAGCTCGGTGCGCTATCTATATGGAAAAATTATAAACAAAATCCGAAAAAGACTTTACAAAACTACTTAGATGCTTTAAAATTAGGTTATACCAAACCACTAGCTTCTATGTACGAGACAGCGGGTACTAAGTTAGATTTAGACAGATTGTATATATTAGATTTAGTACAGTTTGTTAGGGAAGAATGGGAGAAGTTATTATAAATTATATGCTCCTTGCATAAAAGGATATTTGTTAAAATGGTGATCCCAATTCAAGCAACATACTAGAAATAAGCGTGGACAAATGGAAAATATGTTCCCTTAATTTTAATTATCTTTTCCTATATAAAAGTCCGAGTGTAGTGGACAAAATGTATTATATAAGTTTGATATTACTGTTGTTGTAATTCACTGGTCTATCATAATAACTACATGATATTACATAGTGCGAATTCTAAGTACTGAGATTCTAGGTCCGCAAATAATTGATGTATGTGCAAGTTATCAGTCAAATCCAACGGGGTTTTTTCATCTGACTTCCTTTTTATATGCTTATTAGCTCCTTGATTTAATAAGGATTTTATAACACAAATATTATTTGATTTGACAGCTTCATGTAATGGTGTGTTATTATCTGCATCTCGTACGTTCGGGTCAGCTCCAAATTGCAATAAAATATTTACCATACGTTCATTACCATGGCTAGCTGCTACATGTAACAAGCTTCTATCTGGGAAATAGCACTGATTAAATGCTATATTAGGATCTGCCCCAGCTTCTAAAAAACATCTAACTATATTGAGCCGGTCGTAGCTAAATGCAATGTGTAGCGGGGTGTTCAAATCTTTGTCTCGAGCATCGACTTTTGCACCTGCTTTTACTAGCAGTTCAACTATTTCTGAATTCGGTTGACTAGCCACCAAATGCAACAGCGTACTACCTCTCTCGTCCACCACCACATTTGAGTTTGCTCCTAGACCTAGGAACGTTTTTACCAGTATTTCATTTCCTAACATTACAGCCTGATAAAGGGAAGCAGTATTCTTTGTAAGATCGAGACCGGCAACCTTATCATGCAGATCATGTCTAGTATACGAGACATATGATACAATCCTAGTAATATTCTGGCCTCTTTGTTGAATATTTTTTGCACTTGTATTACAGTTCAGACAGAGAGCTACTATAATTAAAGTTTTTGCTAATTGATAAAAATTTTTAAAAGACACATTTTTCATATAAGTACATGGTTAAACCCCTATTAGTATAATTTTTTAGGTGTTATAAAACTTAGTTGATGTATTTAACCTCGAATTGATACAAATGCTTATCTATAAAATAATTCTTCGCGAAATTAAGAATTTAATTTAAAAAGCTCCCTTCCTTTTCAATTAAACAAGCATTTTTGGTGCCCGACATATATATTAGCTTACTATAAAACCCAAGTATGCGTTATTACATTATAGCTGGAGAAAAATCAGGTGATATATACGGCAGCAGGCTCGCACAAGCTTTACAGCAAATTGACCCCAAGGCAGTTTGTAGAGGTTGGGGAGGTAATCAGATGCAACAGGCTGGCATTGAGCTAGTAGTTCACTATAGAGAATTAGCTGTGATGGGTCTGCGATTTTTGGGCATTTTCAGAAAATTGTATACCTACTTGAAGTACTGCCAAAAAGATATTGCTGCGTTTAACCCAGACGCAGTTATCCTCATAGACTATAGTGGCTTCAACCTACGAATAGCTAAGTTTGCTAAAAAAAAGCATATTAAGACTTTCTACTATATTTCCCCCAAACTATGGGCTTGGAATGCAAGCAGGATCCATACCATCAAAGCTTATGTAGACCGCATATTTAGCATCTTCCCCTTTGAAAAGAAATTCTATGAACAATATGATTACCAGGCTGTAACTTATGTAGGCAATCCCCTGCTAGAAGAAATAGAATCTTATAAAAAAGACCCCTATTTTATAGCTAATAACCATTTAGACAAACGTCCTATCATCGCTTTGTTACCGGGTAGCCGTATCCAAGAAATTTCCTCATTACTTCCCATCATGCTGACGCTGGCACCTAGCTTACCAGGCTACCAATTTATAGTAGCCGCTATCAGCGAACTTCCTCCTCATCTTTATCTACCAGTTGAGCATATACCAAATGTTCGAATTGTATATGATCGAATGCATGATGTATTGGCTCATGCTCATCTTGCTATAGTCACCTCTGGAACAGCAACCTTAGAAACCGCTTACTTGAATGTACCCCAAGTAGTCATTTATAAAACCGATCGCTTTACTTATCACATAGCCAAATGGCTTGTAAAACTTCGTTACATTTCGCTGGTTAATATTTTGGCAGAAAAAGAGGTAATAAGAGAACTAATACAAGACAAGCTAACGCCTATTACCTTGTTACATGCGGTAAATGAGCTTATTAATGCTCCTGATTGTAGAGAAAAACAGTTGGCTAGTTATGAGTCCATCAGAAATTTATTAGGTAAAGACAAAGCTTCTACCAACGTAGCTTACCAAATTGTTGAATCACTAACTACCCAATAGATTCTCCTTAGATACCTTCAAAATTTGGATTGTGGTGTCAGGGTTCCAGCCCTGACGCACACTTACTGACGAACCTAGGGGATTCAAGGCGACAGTTATGCAAGAACTCTAATTAATATGGTATATCCTCATGTGCTGTCAGAAACCTTTCCTGACAGTCCATTGGAGTGCCGGGAGTGGCTCCCGACACCACAACTCCGGTTTTTCACAAATTTCTTCTTGCCCAGAGGGCTAAAGACGACGGTTTTGAAAAAAATCCATTACCCTTTTGGCATTTTACTTATATCCATATATGTTACCACCCACTGATGTCCATCTAGATCAGCAAAGCTGTGCTGGTACATCCAACCATAATCCCTAGATTCTGCATAAATAGTACCACCAGCCTTCTCGGCCTTTTTAACCATTTCTTTCACTTCCTCCTTACTACTAGCATCAATTCCAATCAAGACTTCTGTAGATTTTTGGGCATTACTGATTGCCTTGTTAGTAAAATCTTGGAAAAATTCTTCCGTAAGTAGCATAGCAAAAATATTATCTCCAATCACAAGGCACTTGGCCTTGTCGTCCGAAAACTGTGGATTAATAGTAAAGCCGAGTTGGTTAAAAAACTTTTCAGATTGTACTAGTTTTTTTACTGGTAAATTAATAAAAACGTTTTTTGCCATAATTTTTATTTTTAGTTATCTAAATACTTATACAAATTTAGCTACCCCGCTTTGCCTAATTAATGTGTTTATACGACAATAAAGAGGGTTGATTGCGACAATTCTACCTAATATATTTAGCACATGAAACATTTATCTATACTACTGTTAGAACAAGTTAACTTGGCAGGTATGGAAAACGCTCGTCAGAGCTTTTTAGAAACCAATGCCTATTTGAATCAACAAGGCCAGCCGCCTATGTTTGAAGTCAATCTTGTTAGCATAACTCCTGAGGTCAGAATAAATGATGGTTTATATACCATCCAAGCCAACCAGCTAATCAAGCAAGTACAGAAAACAGATATCATTATTATTCCTCCTATACAAAATGAGCTTTTCAAGGCTATACAAGACAATCAAGCTTTTATTCCTTGGATTAAATCTCAGTATGAAAATGGCGCGCAGGTGATAAGCTTATGTATAGGAGCTTTTATTTTAGGTAGTACTGGACTACTTGATGGAAAAAGGTGTGTGACCCACTGGCGAGCGGCACAGGAATTTCAAAATTTATTTCCTAAAGTAGAATTGGTTACTGACAAGCTGCTTACTGACGAACAGGGTATCTACACCGGAGGTGGAGCATTTTCATCAGCTAATTTGCTATTATATTTTATTGAAAAAACTGTAGGAAGAGATGCCGCTATTTATTGTTCTAAAATTTTTCAGATAGATATGGGGAGGAAATCACAATCATGTTTTATAATTTTCAACGGACAAAAGGATCATGCCGATGAGGAGGTAAGGCTAGTACAGGCCTATATTGAAGAACATTACAACCGTAAGCTCACTGTAGAGGTGCTTTGTAAATATTTTGGAATGAGCAGAAGGACCTTTGAACGAAGGTTTAAAAAAGCGACGGACAATACTGTATTAGAATATATCCAGCGAGTAAAAGTAGAGGCAGCCAAACGGGAATTAGAAAAAGGCCGAAAAACAGTAAAAGAAGTAATGTTTGAGGTGGGTTATTTTGATACCAAGGCTTTTAGAGATATATTCAAAAAACATGCTGGCCATTCTCCTTCCGAGTACAAAAATAAATATGAATTGGTACAATAAATTTCGCAATTATCTCAAAATATTCTTTTCCTCGTCCTCAAAGTCCCCTAACGGGTGACTCTCAGGACGGTTGTCGTTATTATTACAAAAAGTTACGCTACTTGACAATCGCTCAGTTTTACCGAGTGGCAAATATTTATCACTTGGCCCAGTCAAGCATCTTCAAAATTTTGAAAAAAATGAATTGCCTTAATGCAAAGCCCCCAGGAATTACTTGATTAAAAGAATTAATATATCCATCACTTGATGATATATTAGCAAGCATCGTAATTTTGTAACGACCTTACTTGGACCTTTTTATTATTCTCATATGTTCTCTATACAAACTCTCAATCACAAATCCATCAGCATTTTTCTACTCATAGGACTAGTAACCATACTTCATATACAGGCTTGTACCTGTCGCAACTCGAAAGCACCCACCCACAAACATCCAAAAATAAAAGCTACTTTTTCAAATCTAACAGACCAACAAGTTTTCCATGATCAAATCTCTTTTAGTGTAAAAAACCTAGCTGACGAATTAAATACAGATGATCTAGAAATTGAACTGATATGCATCGATCAATTAATTTGTAAACTCGGTAAGCTAGAAGCAGAGAAAATCCAGGCAAATTTAACAAGCCTTCTTGGAAAGCAAAGCAGTATTGCTAAAGAAGGACTTTCTGCCCCTATTACTTTAACAGTAATCAATCCAAAAGGTAAAAACACCAGTAAGATCACCCTAAAACTAACAAATAAGCAGGGTAACCAATTGGATACCAAGGTATTAATTTGGAAAGCCAACGCACCTTTATCTTTAACTAATGTAAGCAGCAACCTAGTGGGAAGTAGCCAACCAAACCGAACTATTACCTTTAAGATTACTAAAACAAATAGCACGGAGCCAGAAAATGGAAAACTAAGCTTAAGATTAGTACGTGAACCAGCAAGCAGCGATGTTCGAATTACAAGCCTAAGCGGGAGAAACATACAGATCAAGGAGATAGACGGCAAACAAACCTATGAAATAACCCTAAATAACCATGAACTAGAAAAAGATATCAAAGATTTAGTGATAGACCACCAAGGAAATTTAAATAATAGATACGCTAACTTCACCGTCCAGCTAGTATATGATGGAGAGGTTATAGGAGTACCTGAAGCAATTGAGTGGAACCTAACCAATATCTACCTCCAATACATGACAAAAGACGAAGCAACATTTGAAGAAAAAGTTGAGATACGCCTTTCAAATGCGGGGGAAACAATCAATACACGTGACATCATTGTCAAATTAGTAAGTACAGATGGAGTAGTTTTCAAGCTAGGCAACAAGCAAGGAGATCAGCTTACAACAAGTCTCCAGGATATTCTAGGCATATCTCAACTAAGCAAAGATCAGAAGGTCAATTTGCCAATCGAATTAGCTCATGCAAATAACAAAATTACTGCTAATATTACCCTTACTATACACGATGCAACTGGCACAGTAATCCAGGATCAATTATTTACTTGGAAGATTACTAATGATATAGGTGAAACACCCCTTCATCAAGCTGTTGAGCAAGGTGATTTAAATCAAGTTCAAGAGTTAATCAAAAAATTTAAAGAAAAAGACATTAGTTTAGATATAGAGGGAGACGGTTGGGGTTCTCCTCTCCATATAGCTGCTTTGAAGGGTTATACGGGAATAGCAAAACTATTAATAGATAACAATGCTGATATAAATATCCATAATAAGCATTATACTCCCTTGCACCTGGCTATTAATAGCCTTCATACAGAAACAGCAAAATTGTTAATAAATAATCATGCTAGTTTAGATATACCAGAATCTCACTATGGATTTACTCCGCTCCATGCAGCTAGTAGAAAGAATCTGCCAGAAATAGTACAACTACTCATAGATAAACAGGCCACATTGAATGCACAAGATGAAAATGGGAGGACGTCACTTTATTTGGCTAGTATGTTCGCAGCCATAGAATCAGCCAGCCTATTAATCAGTAACCATGCTGACTTCAATATACAAGATAACAAAGGTAGAACTCCACTACATGTTATTGCTCAGGGGGGAATGCCAGGTCTTCTAAGAAATAACAAATTAGAAATACTCAAGCAGATAGCAGAAACATTAGCAGATGCTGGCGCTGACTTAAACTTACAGGATGAAGATGGAAATACGCCTTTACATCTTGCTGTTATAAATAATCAGATAGATATAGTTAAAACGCTACTAGCACACCATGCTAATATGAATATACAAGACAAGCAACATAGAACCCCACTACATATGGCTATTATTTCAGGTTTTCCAGAAATAGCTAAAATGTTAATAGATAGTCATGCTAATTTAGATACACCAGACAAAATGCTTAGAACTCCCCTCCATTGGGCCGCTAGGATGGGAGCTATGAATCAAGTTCAATCATTAGAGATAGTAAAAGCACTAATAAACGCAGGTGCCGCATTAAATCTCCAGGACGAAGCAGGAGATACGCCTTTACATCTTGCTGTTATGGCTTATTACATAGAAATAGCTAAGCTACTAAAGGAAGAAGAGGCCCAATTAGACATAAAAAATAAAAATGGTAAATCACCTATTGAGTTAGCCGGCACTGCAGACATGCAAGCTATATTTAATTAATCTGCCTTAGGGTAATCGACCTGGCGCGGAAGTTCTTCTTCCGTGCTAGATTAGGATTTTTTATAGTTTATTTACAATTAAACCTGCTCTTGCCTAAGTTATGCAAGAGCCCTATTTTATCAACTTTTCTTTTCTTAATTGCTTTTCTAATTCCTGTTGATACCCCATTAGCCCCAATCCTCCTCCCCCATGAATAAGCAAAATATTGCCCGTGATAGCAGGAGTAGTAAGAATAATCTTTTGGGCTTCGAGAAATAGCTTGGAAGTATAAATAGGATCTGTCAAAATACCATCTTGACGGGCAATATCAATAATAGTTTTAAAAACTTTTTGATTGGTAGCACCAAAAGAGGCTGCAGTAGTTGGCATGTAAAAGTACAGCCCTTTACGAATCTCTTCCCAAGAAAGGTCCTCATCCAAACTTTGGACAAGATGTTTATAAAATCCTCCCAGCTTTTCTAAAAACTCTGCTTCGTTGATTGCAAGGAGTAAAATATGTATTTGGGAGTCCCTTTTTAATTTCCTTAACCCTAGAATAAGGCCTATGGCTGCTAGCCCAGTCCCTGCTTCTATAAAAATATGATCAAATAAAAGTTCGTGCTCGCATTCATTTCTTACAATATCTTCTCCTAAACTTAAAGAACCAGGTAATGCTTCTAGCATACAAGCCCCTTCAGGAATAAGGAGCGAAGGTTGAGGCAGAGTATATAGAAAAGCTTCGGCTTGTGCATCCACATACTTCCAGTTTTCCCTTCTTACCCAATTGATTTGCTCAGTAGGTACCAATAATGAAGTCAGCAAAAAATTACCTTGATAGAGCGGAACTTGGTCTCCTCTTAAAAAAAGATAAGGAACTACATTATTTTCTACAAGCAACTGGGCTAACCCTGCAATATTATTGGAATAAGCTCCGCCAATAAGTACTGCATATTTGATCGATTGCTGCTTGATATAGGGTATAAGCGATTGGTACTTTCTTAGTTTACTTCCGCTTATGCCAAATCCAAGCTCATCGTCTCTTTTAACATAGACACAACAACCATGTTTAGTAATAAATTTTATCGGATGGATACGTGAGTGAAGCATATAAAAAAATTCTCCGTTTCTGTGATGCGTAGCGCATAGGCAACAATAAGTATGATTTGTGAAAATTGCTAGAAAGGAATTATGCAACCAATCTAAATTTACTACTTAAGCATCCGTTCTTCTGCTAAATTCTTTCTGTAAATTCAAGAATTGCTCATTCAAACGATTGTAATACATTTCAGGACTTGCTTGATAGCACTTATAAAGCTGGTCCCTAATAGTCCGAGTCAATTTGATAGCATCAATTTTCTCTTTATTTTTCATAATATAACTTCTCCAAGATCTTGTATATCAATTAGCTGATAATTATACTTTAAATTTACTGAATTATAATGCTTAAGTCGGAAAAAGTTAACCATTGATTAATTTAATAAATCATGTTATGCAACAAGGTACTAAAACCTTAATTTTTCCCCTCGAGAAGAAATTAAATAAAACTTTTTAGTGGAAGCTTTATTTTTTTAAAGTGAATTTCGCCTGCGGCACACCTTACTTTTTTTCTGCCACAAAAAAAGTAAACAAAAAAGTCACCGCTGTGCAGAAAAAGGCTGAAATTTACAACTGGCCCCAATTAGTCTAAATTCTTTTTCTTTCACTGCTTGTCCAACGCATGAAAGAGATTTAGCGGCCAGGCATTCGGAAACAGCTCATCGCTAAATACCCACTGTCCTCATGTCTGGCCGGCCACCCTGCAATTTTTTTTAACACCTTTTTCTGCAAGGCGGTTTTTTTTACTTTTTCCCAAGCCTTTAGGAGTAATATAGTGCTTATATTCTTTCAGTTTAAAAATGAATAATAATAACAATCAAGATATTATCATATTCAAAACAGACAATGGAAAAATTAGTATGAATGTTAAACTGGATCAGGAAACAGTCTGGCTTACGCTTAATCAACTTTGCCAACTCTTTGAACGAGATAAATCTGTGATTTCTCGCCATTTAAAAAATATTTTTAAAGAAGGAGAATTAGAACAACATACAACTATTGCAAAATTTGCAACAGTTCCACGCGAAGGCAGCCACCAAGTTCAAAGAACTCGGTGGCTAGTAAGATATTGCTCAAAATACCTCTGTATAACACACGTTTCTTGATTATATTGCATTAGCTTACACAACAGCACTATATATAAAATCAGCCACGGTATAACCATCCTTAACCAACTCTAACTGAATGTCTAAGTTATACATATATACATCGGCTGCTGGTTCTGGAAAAACCCATGTATTAGTTAGCGCCTATCTGCAGCTAGCTTTAAAAAGTCCAGACCAGTTTCGAAAAATTTTAGCAGTAACCTTTACCAACCAGGCTACGCAAGAGATGAAACAACGTATTCTTGCAAGTTTACATGGTATGGCACAAGGGGTAGATAGTCCGATGGCTCAAGAGCTCATGCAACTAAATAGCTGGAATAGAGACGCGTTGCAAACACACGCTAAAGTAGTACTTGCGCATATTTTACATCAATATGATCGGTTTAGTGTGAGTACCATCGATAGCTTTTTACAAACAATTATCCGCAATTTTTCTAAAGAACTAAGTATCCAACATGGCTTTGCCATCGAAATGGATTATGCGGCTGTATTAGAAGAGATCATTGACCAAGTGATTAATGCAGCTAGTCAAGACAAGCAACTACTTAAATGGTTAGTTAGCTATGCAGAACACAAGTTATTAGCTGGGAAATCCTGGCATTTTAAGCAAGCACTCAGCCAGTTAGGGTATGAACTTTTTACTGAAAAATTTGGTAAAAACGAATGGGCTCTTGTTCAAGCAATTAAAAATGAGAATAACTTAGCCGATTTTTTAAACGCCGTAAATGAAACGATTATTCACTTTGAAACAAAACTAAAAAAACTCGGAGAAAAAGCGATAGAAGCGATCCAGCAGGCTGGCTTAGAAATATCCAATTTTGCATATGGTGAACGTGGTGTGGCAGGTTATTTAGCAGGACTATGCCAAAAGAAGGACTTCACTCCTACCCAGCGTGCCTTAGCCGCACTAGAACGGATTGAAGCTTGGGTTAGTCAATCTAATCCTAAAAAAGCATATCTCTTAGAAGTAGTACAAAATAAGCTACACGGTATTTTAGGAGAAATTATAGGCTATTATCAATCCAACCACCGTAGCTATTATACAGCATCAGCCGTTCAACAATTTATATATGCATTTGGAATCATTACACACCTATTAGGAAGCTTACGTGATCTAAGAGCTGAAAAAAACATCATGCTCATTTCAGACACTGCCAACCTCTTACGACAAATCATTGCTGAAAATGATACCCCTTTTATATACGAAAAGATCGGAGCTTTTTATAATCATTTTTTAATCGATGAATTTCAGGATATTTCAGATTTTCAGTGGCAAAACCTCAAACCCTTGGTTAGCAATGGATTGGCAGCAGGATATATGAGTTTGTTGGTAGGTGACGTAAAACAGTCCATCTATCGGTGGCGTGGAGGAAACTGGCAGCTTTTATCTAACCAACTCGAGCAACAATTTCCAACTAGCGAACCGGTTGTACTCAATTATAACTGGCGTAGTAAACCCCATATTGTAGCCTTCAATAATACATTTTTTACACAAGCTAGCAGACAAGTGCTAAGATATCTACAGCAAGAAATTAATCACCTGGAAGATACTGTCTTAAAAGATCAGCTCGCTATTCAGCTTCAGGAGGCAGCAACTGTTTACGAACATGCCTACCAAGAGGTGCCGCTCGGTAAACATCAAGATACAGATCAAGGATATGTAGAAATTAACTTTTTAGCAGCTATTCAAACAGAAGGCGCTGTCCTTGGTTGGAAAGATCAGGTAAAGCAGCAGTTACCACATTTAATAGAGCAATTACAAGAAGATGGATTTGCGCTACAAGATGTTGCCTTATTAGTACGAAATCATGCTGAAGGACGTGAATTATTTCAAACTTTATTAGATTACCAGCAATCAGGCGATGCTAAACCTGGTTATAGCTATGCGGCCCTTTCTGCAGAATCACTTTATTTAGGAAACAGTCCTTGGATCAATATCTTGATTAGCGCACTTAAATATTTGGCAGACGAACAGGATAATCTAGCAAAAGCTGAACTTGCCTATTTATATCAGGTATATGTTTGTAAGAACGAACAAAAGATTTCGCACGATTTTTTCCAGCATATTTTAATAGAAAAAGAAAATAGCTTGCTTCCGCATCAGTTTGTTGCAGCGTTCCACCAGCTAGCCCAACTTTCCTTGTATGAACGTGTAGCGAAGCTAGTGGCTATTTTTCAGCTCATGACTCCTGAAAGTAAGCCTTTTATAGAAGCATTTCAAGATATAGTATTAACGTATTTAGAAAAAAATACTACGACCAATTATGATTTTTTAGAGTGGTGGAGAGAAAAACAGCACAAATACTCGTTGCCAAGTATGGAAGGACAAGATGCACTACAAATTATGACCATCCATCAATCCAAAGGGTTACAATTTAAAGTAGTGATCGTCCCATTTTGCACCTGGGATTTTGACCACCATCCACAGAAATCTCCAATTCTTTGGTGCGCTAGTGAAGTAGCACCTTTTTCAACCTTCCCTATCCTACCTCTTCGTTACCATAAAAGTCTACAACAAACCTTCTATGCATCCGACTATTATGAGGAGCTCATACAAGTTTATCTAGACCATTTAAACCTACTATATGTAGCTTTTACAAGGGCAGAAGATCGGTTGTATGCGTTTGCCGAGCAACCTAATAAAAATAAGCTAGAAACGGTGGCTGACGTAGTCTACCAGACTGTGAAAGGGGACGTACAAGAACTTGATAACGGTAGGGATGGTAATCAACCTTTTTTAGATTGGAAACAATATTGGCAGGATACTACTCAAAAGCTAACGATAGGAATTCCTATAGCTAATCACTAAAGAAAATAAAAGCTATAATCCAGTAAGAAATGAAATGCATATTGCAATATCGGGTTATGGCTACTTGTTTGTGATTAAAAGTTAATTAGCTTGCGCTAATTTCTTAAAATTTAATCCGCAATCAAAGATTCTAAACAGTTTTTAATAGTTTTAATAGTTTTAAATGACGATTTTTTAAATGACGATTTTTTAAATGAGGATTCTCGGCAACCAAGCGTAATGGGGTTTTACCATATTTATTTTTAACATGTATATCTGCTCCTTTTTCTATTAATAATTTTACTATTGCTAAATCAATTTTCTGGGCAGCAAAACATAAGGGAGTATTACCATTCGTATTTTTAATATTTACATCAGCTCCCCTATTTACTAATAATTCTACTATTGCTAAATCACCTTTTTGGGCAGCCAAACATAAGGGAGTATCATCATCCTTACCTTTAGCATTTACATCTGCTCCCTTGTCTATTAATAATTTTACTATTTCTAAATAACCTTTCTGAGCCGCAAGGTGTAAGAGAGTATCACCATACTTACTTTTAATATGTACATCTGCTCCATTTTCTATTAATAGTTTTACTATTGCTAAATCACCTTTCTCGGCAGCCAGGGATAATGGGGTTCCATACTTACTTTTAACATGTATAATTGCTTTTTTCTCTATTAATAATTTTACTATTTCTAAACGACCATGCTGGGCAGCAAAACATAAAGAAGTTTTACCATTCTTACTTTTACCATTTACATCTACTCCCTTTTCTATTAATAATTTTACTATTTCTAAATGGCCTTCCTGGACAGCCAAACATAAGGGAGTATAACCATTCGTATCTTTAACATGTACATCTGCTCCCCTATTTACTAATAATTTTACTATTTCTAAATGACCACTCTGGGCAGCCAAGTATAAGGGAGTATGATCATTCACATTTT
This sequence comes from Candidatus Amoebophilus sp. 36-38, assembly GCA_001897825.1. Lineage (GTDB taxonomy): Bacteria > Bacteroidota > Bacteroidia > Cytophagales > Amoebophilaceae > Amoebophilus. The sequence continues at coordinate 1,034 of MKUM01000029.1, read as the reverse complement.
TAATATTTACATCTACTCCACTATCTACTAATAATTTTACTATTCCTAAATGCCCAACCCCAACCCGGACAGCAATATATAAGGCACTATCACCACTCGTATTTTTAATATTTACATCTGCTCCATTTGCTATTAATAATTTTACTACTGCTAAATACCTTCTGTGGATAGCCAAGCATAAGGGGGTATTACCATTCGTATTTTTAATATTTACATCTGCTCCATTTGCTATTAATAATTTAACTACTGCTAAATACCTTCTGTGGATAGCCAAACATAAGGGGGTATTACCATTCGTATTTTTAACATTTACATCTGCTCCCCTATTTACTAATAATTTTACTATTTCTAAATGTTCTTTCTGGATAGCCAAACATAAGGGGGTATTACCATCCTTACTTTTAGCATCTAGATCTGCCCCCTTTTCTATTAATAATTTAACTATTTCTAAATGACCATTCTGAGCAGCAAAATATAAGGGAGTATCACCATGCTTACTTTTAACATGTACATCTGCTCCATTTTCTATTAATAATTTTACTATTTCTAAATGACCTTTCTCAATAGCCAAACATAGGGTGGAATTACCATATTTACTTTCAGCATCTAAATCTGCCCCCTTTTCTATTAATAATTTAACTATTTCTAAATGACCTTTCTGAGCAGCAAAACATAAGGGAGTATCACCATTCGTATTTTTAACATGTACATCTGCTCCATTTGCTATTAACAATTTAACTATTTCTAAATGACCTTTCTCAATAGCCAAACATAAGGGAGTATTACCATTTCCATTTTTAACATGTATATCTGCTTCCTTTGCTATTAATAATTTTACTATTTCTAAATGACCTTTCTGGACAGCCAAACATAAGGGAGTATTACCATTTCCATTTTTAACATGTATATCTGCTTCCTTCTCTATCAATAATTCTACTATTTCTAAATGACCATTACTGGCAGCCAAACATAAGATGGAATTACCATATTTACTTTTAGCATCTAGATTTGCTCCCTTTTCTATTAATAATTTA
>MKUM01000028.1 GCA_001897825.1 Candidatus Amoebophilus sp. 36-38 | reverse complement strand
CTAAAGAAGCCCAATCAAGTGGATTTGGAAGCGAAGACATTAATCAAGTTGTTAAAGAAGCTTATGAAGCTGCACTTGCTGTTTATGAGACATTAAACTCAAAGCAAAAAAAGTACAATGATATTATTAAGCAGATTAAAGATAAAATTGAGCAGCTTTCAAAAAGCACATAAAAATTAAATTCATTTACTATAGAGTACTTTCGAAACCGTCGCCTTTAGCTCTCTAGGCAGGAAGGAATTTGTGAGGAACCGGAGCTATGGTGTTGGGAGTTACTCCCGACACTTGGACGGACTGTCAGAAGGAAACTTCTGACAGCACATGAGAAAGTTAATGTAGGCATTTTTTAGGTTGTTACTGCAAATTGCGTGGATTGCTTATTAAATACCTTTTTTGCTATTGAGCTAATTATTTGTTTACCTACCTTTGTATAAAATATGATTTATATCTATAAAAATGCTTTGTATTTACCACCAATCTACGGATCCCTACTTTAACATAGCCACCGATGAATATATTTTAAAATATATGGAAGCAGATTGTTTTATGCTGTGGCGAAATGACAATGCGATTATTGTGGGTAAACATCAAAATACTTTGTCAGAAATCAACTATGAGTATGTTAAACAAAACAATATTCATGTTGTTCGCAGACTTTCAGGAGGTGGAGCCGTGTATCATGATCTGGGTAATATTAATTTTTCTTTTACCCAAACAGGAAAAGATTCTTGCTTGGTAGATTTTAAAAAGTATACCCAACCTATTATAGAGGTTTTACAAAGCCTAGGTGTTAATGCCTCATTCGAAGGAAGGAATGATATTTCGGTCGATGGGAAAAAAATATCGGGTAATGCCGAGCATCTCTATAAAAATAAAATCCTACATCATGGCACGTTATTATTTGCTTCTCAGATGAAGATGGTAAGTGAAGCGCTCAAAGTAAATCCTTTAAAGTATCGAGATAAGGCTGTAAAATCTATACCTAAACGGGTGACCAATATTTCTGATCATCTCCAAACGCCGCTATCTATAGAAGCCTTTACTGAAAAAATAATGAACCATATTATTTTTACTAATCCAGATGCTCGGCTTTATGAATTTACTACGAAAGACCTACAAGCGATTGCTAAAATTCGGGATGAAAAGTATGTTACCAAAGAATGGAATTATGGCTATTCACCCAATTATAATTTTAATAAAGCCATTAGAACAGATGGGGGTACGATAGAAATGAACTTGGATGTAGAGGAAGGGATCATAAAAAAAATTAAAATCTTTGGGGACTTCTTTAATAAAAAGGATATTGCAGAAGTTGAAGCTGCCTTGATTGATATCGCACATCATGAGTCAAGTATCCGGCAAGCACTATCTCGCTTTATAATTGATGAGTATTTTCATCATATAACTGAGGATGATTTGATAGAAGTGATGTTCTAAATACGCTATATTAGACTTCTTCCGAAACCGTCGCCTTGAGTTCCCTGGGTTCGTCAGTAAGTGTGTGTCAGGGCCACAGCCCTGACGCATTTGAGTGTCAGGAGCGACTCCCGACACCATAGCTCCGGTTTCTCACAAATTCCTTCCTGCCCAGATAACCCAATTCTTGGTTTTGGAAGAAGTCTATTGTCTATCCTACGCTTCCTTCCAAAGTTAATGCTAGCAGTTTTTGGGCTTCTACTGCAAACTCCATCGGTAGTTTATTGAGGACTTCTTTGCAATATCCATTTACAATTAATGTAATTGCTTGCTCATGATCTATCCCTCTTTGGTTGCAATAAAACAGTTGTTCTTCACCAATTTTAGAGGTGGTTGCTTCGTGTTCTACCTGAGAAGTGCTATTTTTTACTTCGATGTAAGGAAACGTATGGGCGCCACATCGATTGCCTATGAGTAAAGAATCACATTGGGAGAAATTACGTGCTTTTGCAGCATTTTTGGTTATTTTTACAAGTCCTCGGTAACTGTTTTGACCTTCACCTGCTGCAATACCTTTAGATACGATTCTGCTTTTGGTATTTTTGCCAATATGGATCATTTTGGTACCTGTATCTGCTTGTTGTCTGTTTTTAGTAACGGCCACTGAATAAAATTCTCCAATAGAATTATCCCCCATTAGGATGCAGCTTGGATACTTCCAAGTAATAGCAGCACCTGTTTCTACTTGAGTCCAAGATATTTTAGAACTTTCACCAGCACAGATCCCTCGTTTGGTTACAAAATTATAGATGCCACCTTTGCCCTCTTTATCTCCGGGATACCAATTTTGTACCGTAGAATATTTTACTTCAGCTCGGCTAGCAGCATGGATTTCTACTACGGCAGCATGAAGCTGATTTTCATCCCGCATCGGGGCTGTACAGCCCTCTAAATAACTAACATAGGAGTCTTCTTCTGCTATAATAAGGGTACGTTCGAACTGCCCTGTGTTCGTTGCGTTGATACGGAAGTAAGTAGATAGTTCCATCGGACAATGTACACCTTTGGGGATATAGCAAAAGGATCCATCACTAAAAACTGCAGAATTGAGTGCAGCAAAATAATTGTCAGTGGGAGGTACTACTTTCCCTAGATGTTGTTGTACCAATTCAGGATGTTTTTGTACGGCTTCGCTAAAAGAGTAAAAGATAATGCCTAGTTCGTGAAGTTTTTCGTGAAAGGTGGTGGCTACTGAGACACTATCAAATACAATGTCCATGGCTACACCGGTTAATCTTTTTTGCTCCTCTAAAGAAATTCCTAACTTATTTAAAGTATTTCGGAGCTCAGGATCTACTTCATCTAGGCTATTAACCTTCTTTTGCGTTTTAGGAGCTGCGTAATAGCTGATGTCTTGGTAATTGATAGGTGGGTAGGTTACGTTAGGCCATGTAGGTTGTTCTAGCGTTAGCCAATGATGATAAGCTTTTAACCTCCATGTTAATAGCCATTGAGGCTCATTTTTTTTTGCTGAGATAAAGCGGATTATATCTTCATTAAGGCCTTTGGGTGCTTGGTCTACTGCAATATGACTTTCAAATCCGTAGGGATACTCGGAGGTAGTAATCTCGTGTAATATTTGTTTTTCTGTAGACATGTAAACCTTTAAATTGTAGCTATCTCAAAGACAAAGTTACGGATTAATTGTGGTTTATTATATAAGTGTGATAAGTCCCTGTCTACTTTGGGCAGCGTGGTTCTCAGATTTTAATAGATTTCTTAAACCGTCGTCTTGTGTCCCATGGGTTCGTCAGTAAGTGTGTGTCACTGGATTGCCACGGGCATTTCATGCCCTCGCAATGAACTGTGTTCAAAAGCAAGATTTTATTAAATAATTTTCATTGTACATTGTTTGTTTTGTT
>MKUM01000027.1:2494-24729 GCA_001897825.1 Candidatus Amoebophilus sp. 36-38 | reverse complement strand
TCTAAAGATAAGCCTAACGTCTTCCTTAATTCTACAACTATATGCTCCTGGATTGAGCTTAAAGAAGATAGAAGATTCTTCCGTGCATGGCTCCTGTCATGAACATTGTCTCTTCTCTTCCACCGGTATATTGTAGCTACACTCACCCCAAACTTCCTAGCCAGTTCTTTATAGGTTAGTTTGCTCTGCTGTATCTCTTTCCTTATTGCTGGTGTTGTCCTAGCAAGCTTATGTAATGTTATCTCCATACCATCCTCGTGATTTTATATATGCTATCCCCAAATTTACCCTGTCATTATCTATATTGCAACCATCCGATACTAAACACGAGGGGGCAGGGACCTCTGATCTCCGGCCTGGCCGCTCCTGCTTGCAAATTTTTTAACGCCTTTTTATACAAGGCGGTTTTTTTTACATTTTCCCAGCTTATAGGCAAAGTATTACCCTTATAACCTGGTCAAATTAAAGGTCAAGTTTGGTAAATTAATATAATCTACTAGTTGAGTAAGGTGAGTTTATAAGGTGATGTCAGGATTAGTTCCTGACATCACATCTAGTATTAAAAAAGAGTTCTTGTATAACCGTCGCCTTGAGTCCCCTAGGTTCGTCAGTAAGTGTGTGTCAGGGCCCCAGCCCTGACACCAAAATCCTCACATTTGAGTGTCAGGAGGAAACTCCTGACACCACACTCCGTTTTCTCACAAATTCCTTCCTGCCCAGCAAACCCAATTCTTGGTTATGCAAGAACTCTAAAGTGTGGAGTAAGCCATTTCGCCCTCCTCTTAGTAAAAAATTAAAATTTAGTTTGTTGATTTTAATCTTTTATTCTAGATTTGTGCTTGATAAATCATTTACCAAATAAGCAGAAAAAAATATGCTAAAATATTTGGTAAGCTGCTTAATAGGTTGTTAATTTGCAATGTTTCAAATTTATATTTTTAAGTAAAACCTGCTTTAAGGTATATTTTAGATGACCGTCTAAAGGATACTTAAAGCCAATTATAAAATTTAATCAATATGACTAATATAATAAAAAAAATGAAAAATGTGAACATGTTCACTAAGCTAGTAGGGTTAGCAGCGATCTTTAGTGTTGTTTCATGTGGTTGTGATAAAGATAAAGATGCAAAGGAATTCCTTAAGGTAACATTCACTGATGAAACAAAAAAAGGTGAAGCAATAAAAGTTACTTTAAAAGCTGAAGGAGGAGATGTGAAAGTAGAGGATTATAAAATTAAAGTTGTTAAGGCAGAGATGTTTAAAGGCGACGATTATAATAATGCGGAAACAGATGCAAAAGAAATTGCAAAAGTAAAAATTAAACAAGAAGGCCAAACATTAAAAGATGCTGGAATAACAGAACTTAAAAAGGATGGTGCAAAAGATCTATCACTTGAAGTAGAGAATACTAGCGCTTCTGTTAACTCTGTTAAATTTACCATTAGCATTGAAAAAGATGGCAAGGCTATTGAATCTGCAAAAGAGAAAGTAGTGAAGTGGACTAAAAAAGCTTAATAATAATGGTTTAACAGGTATTAAGTCCTGTCAACTGTAAAAAGGAAGTTCTTAAATGAGCTTCCTTTTTTATTTTACTCCAATCATACACTTGTCATTTATATTTCCCCCTAATCAATCGCTCGGCTGTGCCGAGTAACGAATATTCACTTGATCAGCATGTATCCAATTTTAGGAAGTTAGGGCTTAAACATCATCGAAAATAATTTTTTTATACCGGAATAATTGCTCGGTATAACCGAGCAAAAATAGCTGTCACTCGGCACAGCCGAGCGACAGTTTATTAGACATTTTTTATCCCCCTTCAAGATTTTTCTTGGATTCTGCGAATTTCCTGATTTAGAGATAGTTACAAAATAAATATGAGGATATGCTACCAACTGTGGTAAAAAAGTATTAAATTCTATATATCGAGGTGTTGTAAGAAGTAGCAAGTTTTTCTAACATTTAAATCAGAAAGTTATGGGACACGCTAAAATACAAAGACCGAGAAACATCGCATTTCTCGCAACGGTTATAATGACCTCACTTACATTTCCTACACTACTAAGTTGCAATTCAGCCAAGGATGTTAAAAGTAGGCCGCTTTTAAATAAGTCGAAAAGTGCTGCTAATTTAAAGGTTGATCCTACTAGTACTAATACTACGCAACCTACTGACTCTGCTACTGCTAGGAGGAATTGGATTTGTGCAAGCTGTGGGTATGCAAATACTAGACCCTATGAAGTTTGTACAGGTTGTGGATTAAATAAACAAGATATACTTAATAAGGATAAGGTGAAAAAGCCTAAAGTAGATAAAGCAGCAAACACGGACGATAAGTCAAATGCCAAACCTGATGCTAGCGCTCAAGCGGATAAAGAGGTAGAAGCCTGTCCAGTATGTTTCGAAGAAGGCATATTGGCCAATGATTTAAGTCACGAGTGTCAACAGTGTAAAAAGCTTATTTGCGATAAATGTCATAAAAAAATGCAAAAAAAAGACATGAATTTTTGTCCACTTTGTAGATATGAACCTAACACTGAATCCCAACCTAAACCTACCCATCGTAGACGTTCAAATAGTGTGTGAAATAAGAATTTGTGGATAGTGATGTCAGGGCTCCAGCCCTGACACTACTATCCTCATGTGTTGTCAGGAACTTTTCCCACCACCACAACTCCGATTTCTCGCAAATTGCTTCCTGCCCAGCGAACTCAATTCTTGGTTATGCAAGAACTCTAATATTAAAGGTCATTTAGCTATCATGTGATTTTAAATGCATGTAAAAGTTGGCTTCTATGGTTAGAATTGGTATATTCACCTTTTATAACTTTTATGAAACGATTTTTTAAGAAAATTTTTATTATTGCCTTAGGTACGATATTAGGTGGTGTAATAACTGTAGGGATTGCTTTGGGTGTTGTATTGCTAATAGAACAACAGCGATCTAATATTTCTTCAAAATTAACTCCCAAAACAATTTTACGTATATCTCTTCATGGTCAGTTGGTAGAGGAAATGCCCGTGCCCTTTTTAGATATTTTGGGCAAAAGTAGGGCGCATGAAATTGACCTGTTGGCGGTTAAAAAAGCTATTCAAATGGCGCAAGCAGATGATCGAATAGCAGGTATTTACCTAGAGTTGGGACAAATATTATCAGGTTGGGCTAACTTGGCTGAACTAAGAAATAGTTTAGAAGCGTTTAAGAAATCCGGCAAATTTATCGTTGCTTATGGAGAAACTTATACTTCCAAAACTTATTATTTAGCTTCTTTGGCCGATGACATTGTATTGCACCCTGCAGGAAGCTTTGTTTTTATGGGTCTGAATATGTCCGTGTTATTTTATAAAGGACTATTTGACAAGCTAGAAATTACCCCTCAAATATTTCGTGTAGGTCGATATAAGAGTGCAGTGGAACCTTTTATGAAGTATGGGATGAGTGAGGCTAGTAAAGAACAAAATCAGGTACTACTAAATAGTATCTACGATCATCTCATTGAAACTTTAGCCGTAGCTAGAAATATACCCCCATATGCGCTTAAACAAATGGCAAATGACCTCTCGGTTACGGGGCCACAAGAAGCGACCAAAGCTCAATTAGTTACCTGTTTGGGATACTTGAATGATGTAGAGGCTTTACTAAAAAATAAGTTGAATTTAGAACCCAATGCTAAAATAGCCTATATAGATTTTGATGTATATCAAAATAAGCACGCACGTTCTAACCCAACTAAAGAAAAAATAGCAGTATTAGTAGCTACAGGCACTATTGTAGACGAAGAAATAGGTCCTAATCATATTACAGCTAAGAGTTTTATAAAAAATCTTAAAGAGTTGCGGGAGAATCCCCATGTGAAAGCAATTGTAATCAGAATTAATTCCCCCGGTGGAAGTGCACTAGCTTCTGATACGATGTGGAAGGAAATAATGATAACAAGAGCCCACAAACCTGTGGTAGCTTCTATGTCGGATGTGGCTGCCTCTGGAGGATATTATCTGGCTGCAGCCTGTAACTATATATTAGCCCATCCTGGTACGATAACAGGTTCTATTGGAATCTTTGGGCTATATTTTGATGTACATGCTTTGCTTAAAAATAAACTAGGAATTCATGGAGATGTAGTAAAAACAGCTCCATCAGCAGATATGTTTAGTCCTACTCGATCGCTGACTCCAGATGAGAAGCGTATTATACAAAGGCATATCGAGCAAGGATATGAAAACTTTTTGGATCGAGTTGCTACGGGTCGGCAGATGCAAAAAACAGAAATAGCTCGGATAGCAGAAGGAAGGGTATGGTCAGGTAGTTTGGCTAAAGAACACAAACTGGTAGATGAGTTAGGTGGATTAGAAGATGCGATCAAGAAAGCTGCATTGTTAGCAAATTTAGACGAATCTTATCAAGTGGATTATTGGCCTAAACATAGGACAAATTGGCTCAGAGACCTAATTATTCGCTGGTTTGATAAGGAGAATTATCAGGTCTTAGAAAGTTATGCAGTACAGCCTTACTACGTGATGCTGAAAAGCATCCAAGATTTAGCTAACAGACAAGGAGTGCAAGCCTGGCTGCCTTATACGATCCAAATTGAATAAGAGGCATTGATCCTGATTAAAAGAATAAGCCTTTTTCATAATGTAAATAAGGTTTGCTGATTGAGAACTTCTATCTAGCAAAAGTGCTCCATAATTTGTCATCCCCGGACCGTACCTTTGTTTAAGGTTGTGGGTGAATCTGGCGGGGATCCAGTGTGACAAGGCAAAATAGAATGAATTTATTTTTGTATAAAATTGATGCCACGACTAATAACTCTACTAAAGTTATCACATATTACCGCGGTAGCTACGGCTGCATTCAATGATTCTGCATGTCCATACCTAGGAATGCTAATTTTTTGATGGATATAGGGTATAAGTTGTTGACTAATACCGTGTGCTTCATTTCCAATCACAATAAGGCCTGTGGAAGGCCAGGTTGTCTGTGGATCATGTATGTTTTGTCCGTTCGTAAAGGCGCCTATGACAGGCAATTCGGTTTGTGCTAGGTAGGCAGATAGGTCTGTATAATATACGTTTACACGCATAAAAGAACCCATGCTTGCATGTAAAACTTTTGGATTATAAAGCTCCACAGTATGGCTAGAACAAATGATCCCGCCCATATTATACCAGTCTGCGATTCGAATGATGGTACCTAAGTTGCCAGGATCGTTAATATCATCTAATACCAAACTATATGGACGCTTACTTAATTCAAAAGGCTTATTGCTTGGGATAGTGGCTACGGCTAAAGCCGCATTGTTTGCTTGAAAAGTTCCTAAAGAACTTAAAGTTTTTTCATCTACCTGAAAAACTTCTATTTCTTGTTTTGCTAGCAGGTGGGTATGTAAATTAAAAAAAGGTGTTGTGCATACTACCATCTTGATGTGGTAGTCGGCTGTTAATAATTGTGTTACATTTTTTTCGCCTTCAAGAACAAAGCTATTTTCTTGCAACCTATATTTCTTTAAACGCAGACTTTTGATGAACTTTATCGTTGCGTTAGATAAATTTTTATAAACTTGAAAGTGAGACATAGATTTTATTTATATACCATAATCTGTAGCAACTTGTTGTTACAAAGCTGTTTGGGTACTCAATACTTGCAAAAAAATGAATATTTACTTGCAGATCAATACGCTGTGGGTAATAAAAAAATTAAAAACAGAGAATTAGAGCCTTATTATTTACAGCATACGAATCGCAAAGTTTTAGGAATGCCTGTTCGGTTATGGATTTATGAATTAGGCAGACGCAATTTTAATAAAAAAGCTATTAAAAAACAGTATAAACGGGTAGAGTTAAGCTATAATCAGAAATTAGCTGCTGCAGCCAATCAGCCTAAACTGTTCGAAGAGCTACGACAAGCCAAGAAAAAGAAACTGGAACATTATGAATCATTACTTAAAAATGGTAATTTCTTGATGCGAAATGGTGAACCACCTGCTATATATACCCCACAGAAGCGCCTTTCAACCGAGAACAATCTCTTACAATATTTACATACGAAAGGGTTTTTCAATGCTCATGTAGGTAGCAGATTAAAGATTAAGGACAAAAAAGTATATGTCATTTATAAAATAACAGAGAATCAACCTTTTATTGTAAAAGATATGATCCTTCGTTCGTCAGATTTAGCACTAGAGGAGCTTTTACAACCCTATGAACAACAAAGCTTGTTAAAGAAAAAAACTCGGTATGATCAGGATGTATTAATTGCTGAAAGAGAAAGAATCTATGATTTGCTTGTTAACAATGGTTATTGGGGATTTAATAAACAGTATATTGCTTTTAATGTAGATACTACAGCCAATGACTCTTCTATTACCATAGAAACAGTTGTTTCATTGCCTATAGATCGCCAATCACATCAAATTTATCAGTTAGATAGCATCGAATTCTCTATATCGAGCAGGCATTTAGAGCTACATACTGAGGATGTAACTACAAAAGGCGGGATTACTTTTCACAATATAAGTCAGCACTTTAAACCGCATGTAATAACTAATAAAATACCTTTACGACAAGGGCAACTTTATAGAAAACGAGATATTATTGAGGTTCAAAAACGATTAACGAACTTAGGTATATTTAAAGATATACATGTAAGCTATGATATATTAGATGAAACTCGTTTAAGAACTCATATACATATCAGTTTGCTCGATAAGTTCCAGCTTGAACAAGAAGTAGGTACAAAATTTACAAGCTCATCTACTATTCCTTTTTATGAACTTTCGTTTAAAAGCAGAAATTTATTAAAAAAACTGGAATTGCTTATATTAAAAACACAGTTCAGTGCGGAAATTGGTTCGCTGTCTACGGATCAACAGAAGATATATAATGAACAAAATGCTGGTTTAGGCTTAGAATTAAATTTGCCACAATTTTTGGTGCCCTTACCAAGGTCGATCCGTACTAGGTTGGATGCTTATAGACCTCATACTAAAGTAAGCTTAAATTATACAGTTGGGAACCAGCCTAACTATTGGAGTCAAGATTTTAAAACTTTGATTTCTTACGAATGGCAGCCTAATATTCATACTACTTATGAACTTATTCCGCTTAGTGTTAGCTTGAGAGATTATAAGTTGTCTGAAAAATATAAAGAGCACCTTAAAGAAGACTTTGATAAGAGAAAAAGTGAGTATGATGATCCTTATAAACGTTATAAGTATTCACTACTTACTAGTTCAGCTATAAAAGTAAATTTTAGAAGTTCGGAAGAACAGAAAAGTCGCTATCTATATTTAGGAGAATTACTGCTGGAAAGTGGTGGTAGCTTGCAAAATTTGATCGATTTTAAAAAATTGTTTGGTTCGCAACTTACCTATTATAGGTACTTAAAATGTAGCATAGCCTATAATCAGCATATACCTATACAAGAAGGAACTATTTTTGCTTATCATGTAAACACAGGTATTCTATATCCATATAGTATTGAAAAAGCTGCACCAGCCGATAAATATTTTTTTGTAGGAGGACCCAATAGTATAAGAGCTTGGGGTTCTAGAAGTTTAGGTCCCGGATCTTCTCCGAATAAAGATACTAGCCAAAATCAGTTTTTTGAAGAGAGATCTGGTGAATTTATTTTGCAAGCTAATGCAGAAATAAGGCAACAGTTGATTGGTTTCATAGAAGGTGCAGTTTTTGTAGATATGGGTAACGTCTGGATGTTACATAAAACAGAGAGACAAGGTGAAGACTTTGAACTAAATCGATTCTATAAGGAAATTGCTATAGGTACAGGGGTTGGAATTCGTTTAAATTTTAATTTCTTGGTATTACGGTTAGATGTGGGCTTTAAGCTATATGATCCAGGACTTCCGGTAGGAGCTAGATTTTTTCCTGAAACAATTGCTCCACCTACTATTCAGTTTGGGCTAGGGTATCCTTTCTAGGAGATGAAAATTTGATGAGTTGTTAAAAGCCATCTTTTGTGTGGTGTCAGGGCTCCAGCCCTGACACTCACTGAATTGTTCCATATCTACCCAATCCAAAAAGAGCAAAATCATATTTTACAGGATCTTCGGGGCAAAATAGTCTCAGGTTTTGGGTAAGTTCTAAGGCAGCTTGCCAATCTGTATAAGGGCGTTGCATCAGCCCTAATTTTCTGCTTACTTGCGATACATGTACATCACAAGGGCAGATGAGTTGATGTGGTTTAATCCGTTTCCATATACCGAAGTCTACACCTTGGTTATCGGATCTTACCATCCAGCGTAAAAACATATTCAGCCGTTTACAAGCTGCATTGCGTGCAGGTGTAGCCACATGCTTTCGTGTACGAATAGGAGCATTTGGTAAACTAAAAAATAGTTGATGAAAGTGTACGAGTCCCGCTTCTACGGTAGGTGCTTGGGCAGATAAGTCGGTTATAAAGGTTGTTTCTAAGGTGTTGTGTTGTTGGTAGTGTTGGCGCAAAAACTGAATGAAATATAGCGTATCCGTAGCATTAAAAGTACGGTGCTTAAAGTTTAAAAAGGGATCTAAATCTTTTGGTCGATGGTTCATGATAAAGTCATAAGGTGCATCATCCATCATGCTGAAGAGCTGTTTGCCTTTAAGAATAATTGTTTTTCTCTTGCCCCACGCTAAAATGGCTGCAAAGAAAGCGGCTATTTCAATATCTAGAGGATTAGTATACGCATGAGGTAATACAATAGGATCCTCTTCAATAAAATCAGGAGCGTTATAGCGAATCAGTTGCTGATCTAAAAAATCTTTAAGCGCACTAAGATTACTGAATGGCATGTGTTTAAGTCTTTTGAAGTTAATTTAAGATATTAGACTTGTTGTGAAACAAAAAATATTTGATTTTCTAGCCTAATTCCGTGGTGTCAAGGCTCCAGCCCTGACACTTGACACTACTTTAGATGTGATGTAAGAAACTAATTCCTGACACCCAATTAACTACCGATCTATCTCTCCTAATACAATATCTATAGACCCTATAATCGCTATTAAGTCTGCTAGTGGTTGGCCTTTCGCTATACTGGGAACTACCGAAAGGTTGGCGAAGCTGGACGATCGTGCTTTGCATCTGAAAGGTTTATCCCCATGGTCAGTGGCTCTAAAGAAAAATCCTAATTCTCCTCGTGGATTTTCAGCTCTAGTATACAAGTCTTGTGCGTGGGTACGGATTTTTTTAGGCACCATCTTTTGTGGATCAAAGTCAGGTGTACGCTTGAGGTCAGTCGTTAGGCGTTCCAAGCACTGCTCAGCTATTTTAATAGATTCTTTGCATTCTTGAACCCTGACCCATGTCCTATCCCAGCAATCTCCGAGTTGTCCTACTAATCCTTGGCCTATAGGGATATCAAAAGATAATTCAGGATAAATCGAATATCCATCTACTCGTCTTAAGTCAAATCTAAGTCCAGAAGCCCTGAGCACAGGTCCAGAAACACCATGGTTGATGGCGGTTGCTAAGGGAAGCACGCCTACCTTTGCAGTACGTTGTATGAATAAAGTGTTTTCTATGAGAAATCGTTCAATTTCTTTAATCTTGGGTTTTAGGTATCGAATAAACTCACTACAGCGTTCTTCAAATCCTACTGGTAAATCATAATATAATCCGCCAATCCATATGTAGTTGTATAGCATGCGTGCACCAGACACCCATTCTAATAACCTCAAGATATACTCGCGATCTCGCATCAGCCATAGGAAGGCTGTAAAAACACCCAGGTCTATTCCATATGTGCCAATTGCCATAAAATGAGAAGCTAACCGATTAAATTCTGCTACTAACACGCGAATATATTCTACCCGGGGGGATAATTTCCCATCTAGCCCTAACATCCGTTCTACGCCCATGGCAAAAGCATGTTCTGAATTCATGGCTGCCAAATAATCCATCCTATCTACATATGGAATGATCTGGTTATAAGGTAATGTGGCAGCATGTTTTTCAAAGCAGCGGTGTAAATATCCCAGATGCGGAACAACATCTACAACAATTTCTCCATCTAAAATAACTTCTAAACGTAGTATCCCATGTGTTGCAGGATGTTGAGGGCCTATGTTGATGAGTACTTCTTCTGCTTTTAAATCGGCAAGTTGATATTTGGTGGGATCTGCGTTTTTAAAATTGCCTGGCTGGTAATCATATTGTATTCTATTAGCCATATAAATAATTGATGTTTGGTTGGAGATTCGCTGCTAGCTTAAACTCCTACATGATATTGCCAATAACTTCTAAAAATGACCTAATGGGATAATCGGAATGCCAGTCTCTTTAAGTGTAGATAACACAATCATCGTTTTAATTGATTTAATAGACTTAATCCCACTTAATTTGTTTACCAGTATATTTTGATACGCAATCATATCAGTAGTAAGTACACTCAATAAAAAATCTACTTCTCCTACCACTTGATAACAGGCTACTACTTCAGGTAACTGGTCAAGAGCCTGCTTGAAATTTTTGATGGTTTCTTGTGCTAGATCATGCAAACAAATCTGTAACCATAGATTTAAATGGATTGCGAGTTTATATCTATCTAACTGAGCATGATAGCTTTTAATGATACCTTGCGTTTCTAATCTTTTAACTCGTTCTAGTGTAGAGGCAGGAGATAAGCCTATTGTCTCAGACAACTGGAGATTGGTAATTTTAGCGTTATTCTGGATATTGATTAATATGCTATAATCCAGTTTATCGAGTTTAGGTATCATTGGGTTTAATTTATAGTTTTAGTATTTAAAAAGCACAATTAAGCGAACAAAACTTAATGTGGCAATAGCGCTAATTACTTGGTGTATTTTTTGTTTATAATTGCTTCAAGCCTGCTAACTAGTTGATCGCGTGTATGCTAAGTTATTTAAGCTATTTCAAAACATATATAAGCTTTAAAAATATTATAATCTAATTTTTTTGTTCGTACTATAAATGTCTAATCAAGTATAATACACGGTTATGGATGGGGAAATATATCTCTTAATCAATGACCTGGTTATCTTTTATCTTCATTGACCAAATTATTTTAAGTAGATTTTGTTTTTATCGTTGCTATTTACTTGTTAACTTTACCGGGTTCTTTAAATTTGAAGAAGTTTACTGATACAAGTTTTTTATTACGTTTTATTACGCGAGAATAGCTCAGTTGGTAGAGCACGACCTTGCCAAGGTCGGGGTCGCGGGTTCGAATCCCGTTTCTCGCTCTAGTGGTGTCAGGGCCCAGCCCTGACACCAAGGAAAAAGTTCTTGGATTGCCACGCTCACTACGTGAGCTCGCAATGACAGTCACGCACACTACCGTCATTGCGAGGCGAAGCCGAAGCAATCCAGGAAGATCAAGCAATAGAGCTTAAAAAACTAGTAGGTTCAATAATTTAAACCTAAGGTTATGCCAAGGTGGTGGAATAGGTAGACACGCAAGACTTAAAATCTTGTGGACGATTTTGTCCGTGCGGGTTCGAGTCCCGCCCTTGGTACATATACTTTTCACAGAATGCCAATTAATAAATAGTTGCTCCTTAATAACTAGGATTTGTATCTAGCAGGACGTTATAGTTGATCACTGAATTGCCCTGGCGAAGCCTCTTATTCTAAGCATTTACAGATTTTTCCTTAGCCTTACATTAGACTTTTTCTGAAACCAAGGATTGTGTTTTCTGAGCAGGAAGAAATTTGTGAGAAACCGGAGTGTGGTGTCAGGGCTGGAGCCCTGACTCGTACTTACTGACGAACTCAGGGGATTCAAGACGACGGGTTCAGAATAAGTCTATCGATTATGTAGATTGGTCAATGCTTGCTCACACACGCCTAAGCTTTTCCATGAACAAGAAGAACAAATTTCATGAAAGACTTTTATAGATATATGTTGAGCAATCCTTTCTTTAGCCTGTCCCCAGGTGATTTTATCTCCAACTCGAATGCCTAGTGCCTGACCATGTGCGTGATCTAGCCTATCTATTTTTGCCTGATATTTACATAACTGTTCTCGCTTATGAGGGCATGGACTACAGATGGAATCCGTATGTTTAACTACTTGTATGATAACTTCATCACCATTAGGTGCTAGTAGTTGTGTTACGATATCCTTATAATTTTCTACAAAAGCAGGGGAATACCCCAAACCTTGAAATCCCAGGGTACATAAAAAATGATGCGGACGGAAATAAAGCATAGTTGAAGCGTAGTTGAAAAGTAGGTTGTCTTCTAAGCTAAGGTAATACCTAAACTTGAATAAAACACCTGTATGATACATAGTCCCTATAATAATCCGCTAGCAAGTTTATTGCTAAATAGTAACTTAATTTACTGTAACTCAAAAAGCCCCCTGCTTGGCAGGTGGTAATGTTCTTTGGCGGCGTGGGGACGAGTCCTTTCATGTAAACTTATTTCAGAGAAAGACGTTTTAGTAAAATAATATTATTTGTTAATCGCTGCTATAAATGCTACAAAAACTAGTTGCTTATAGATTATATTTTTTGTATTTTATTAATATAAAATTTTATCGATGTGAGTAATATTTTGATAGAGTAGTCAAGGTCAATCTAAACTTCTAACTACTGGGATTAAGTAGGAGTTGCTATAAAAAATCAACAATCTAGTACAGAAAGAGGGAGTTGTGGCATCAACTTAATGAATGAAGAAAGCAATAAAGCTTTTTTTAACGATTAAGTGTGTAATAATAATGTTTGCTTGTAGCAGCAGGAATAGCTGCAAAGCTTCTTCACCACTTTTCTGCTCGTATGAATCTAATATTTACTTAACTAAAATTGCAAACCAATAAAATAAATAATAACAATATCATGCAGTATAACTATACAACTAATGACAGCAATAGTGAAAAATTAGAGCCGCTATTTGTAGGCAAGCTAGAGGATGGAGATGAAAAGCAGTCAAAATTTCAAACAGATTTTAAAATACTAATGGAGTTTTTAGCAGAAGGATATAAACTAAACTACAATAAAGAAACAGATATAGGTATAGCACCTTGTGTTAATTATAACTTCTATGATAATCAGGGTAGATTTACGGAAGACGACTTCATATCAGCTGGCCAGAAGGAAAGGATAGCTGCAGGACGTATTACGCTCCCAGAATGGATGAAGAAAAACGAAGAACTACAATGGCAATGTATTAGAATAGCCAACGAAGCGCTTAGATTGTCCGGATATGGAGAGTATTTGAGGAGCAAAATAAACGAAATATTACCAACTCATAACATATGTTGTAGTGTTAATTATTATGATGATAGATCAGGTAAGGAGGGTTTCCACCAAGACTCTTTTGGCTCAGAGCTATTTGTGCTACTAATTTATCTCGATACAGATGTAATTGGTCCCGAATGGAAGTTGAAAAGACAAACAATATTTGACCCACGCATGGGCGATATAAAGAGTAACGGATTTATGCCTGAATGTTTCATAAAGACATTGGAGGAAGTATATAAAAAAACAGATCAAGTACAGCCCCTTGCTGATAGTGAACAAAAGACTAATATTGTGGAAGATGTACAATGGGCTGGTATTGTGCCAGGGCCAGGCGGCATCGTAGGTATGGTGGATGAACTGATGATACACTCAACACCTTATTCGGAACATCGGGCACCTAACGCTGTCTGGTTATTGACAATACTAGAGGCTATGAAAATGGTCGTGGATAGGGAAATGGTTTTGGGTAGAAATGTTACTGAGGATGAAACTAAACGTAATCTTGATGATATAGCATTCTGGATAGGGAAAATCTCCAACCAAAAGGGAGAAGATCGGGAAGAGGCGGAGCGTACACTTAATATGGCTATGGAGAGCTTAGGTAAACTTGAAGAATTTAATTACTTATATAGATTCTATAGCCGTATACAACAGCCGAAAAGTATATTAGAGTTACTAGGGGTACTAGTAATATTACAGGAAATACTAAGCAGAAAGATACAGATCGAGAATAGTGAACTGATAAACATCTTACAAAATCAAATCAACGGCTTAGCTTCAAAGCCGCATTATATAAATATAATTGAGTTATTGGAAAGCATAAAAAGTAGTGGTCTGAGTTTTGATGAAAAGGTAGTTGCTGACTTATATAGTATATTGTGGACCTTAGAAAACTTTGGGTTTGGTGGGGATTTAACGTTAGGGAGAAGCGGGCATCAGATGCATAATATTTCTGATCGTACTAGTCTTCCAGTGAATCCTACTCAGAATAACTCACGCAGATTCTCACAAGAACTAGATAAAGCGTATATGCAAGAGATGATACGAATGTCACAAATGCAAAGACAAAAACGATCTTTCTTAAGAGTGTGGGTTACAGCTTTACCTAAAACAGGAACTCGTAAGTGAAAATCAGAGAATTCAGAAGAAGATAAGGGAATAAAAAAGCAAAACTAAAATTAAGCCAAACGATACCCCACCCTTTGAGGGGCGGGGTATTAATTAAAATAAGTTTTAGCAGTGATGCCAGGAGTTACTCCTGGCATTCACATTTTTTCTACATATAGTGTTAGATAAGCCTTCATCTTTTCAAACGTAACCTTTTCGAGAATATTATTTTCTAGTAGCTCTTCTATTCGTGTAAACCTACCTCGTTTATTTCGGAATTGAAAAATGCGTTGTACTTGTTCATACGATAGGTAAGGATGTGCTAACAGAGTTTTGAAATCATCCTGATTGATATCTATTTTGCGGGGCTGAAAATTAGAAGAAATGTAGGTGCATTGGAGCATGCTAGCTATGGACAATGAATCTAAGCCATAGACTTCTGTATACTGCTCGTGTCGGATAAAGCCTCCTAGTTTATTCCGATATTTTATGATTCTAGCTGAACGTGTTGAGCCGATGCCTGGTAGTGTCTCTAACTTTTGACGATCAACCGTGTTGATATCAAAAGATTTTATTTGAGTATCTGTGGCATGCTTTTTTTGTTTTTTATAGGACTTAGCTGGGGAATTAGGATTAACGCCTTTTTTCTGCGGTGGATTGTTCGGGGCAAGTTGTTGTTGTTTAAGCTCGGCTAAAATCTTATCTAGTAATACAATATCTGCCTCCTGGGTGGATGGGCTAGTTTGCTGATAGTACCACTTAAGGCCATGTGGCGCCGTTAAGAAACAAATGATCAATCCTAGCAAAACAAGTACACCATTGGTTTCTGCTTTTGAGAAACCAAATTGATCTCGAATTTGGCGCTTGAGCCAGTTAGCTACCTTAGTGATAATGCACATATTTGATCCATCTATCTAGTACAGCTTGGAAATCTGAAGGAAGGGGTGCTTCAAAATACATGTTTTTTTGACTGATGGGATGAATAAATCCTAGCGAATAGGCGTGTAAGGCTTGTCGAGGCATGATTTGGAAACAGTTTTCTACAAAGGCTTTATACTTAGAAAATTGCTCTCCTTTTACAATCTGGAATCCTCCGTAAGCAGCATCCCCAAAAATAGGATGCCCGATATATTTCATATGTGCTCTAATCTGGTGGGTGCGCCCTGTTTCTAGCGTACATTTTACCAGAGAGACATACCGTAACTTTTCTACAACCTGATAGTGAGTAATAGCTCGCTTCCCTTGTTCCGGATTGGCATAGGGCGCTACGATACGCCTATCTTGAATGCTCCTATCCAAGTTAATATCGACCGTACCACTTGCTGTTTCAGGTTCTCCCCATACCAAAGCATAATAGTTCCTTACGATGGAATGATCATAAAATTGCTTAGCTAAGCCCATCAGCGCTGCTTCTGTTTTAGCAATCACCAATAATCCGGAGGTATCCTTGTCAATACGATGTACTAATCCCGGCCTACCGGTATTATTTGCTGCAGTAGGAAGGTTGTCAAAATGGTAAATAAGGGCATTAACCAAGGTGCCTGTCCAGTTATTGTGGCCTGGATGCACGACCATACCAGCGGACTTATGTACAATCATCAGCGCTTCATCTTCGTAGACAATATCTAATGGTATATTTTCGGGTGCTAGTTCGTGGGTACGTGGAGGAGTTGGCAGAACAACCTGAACTTTATCATGAGGTCGAACTTTGTAGTTGGCTTTTATGGGATGTCCGTTAACGATAATAAATCCATTTTCAATGGCTAACTGAATTTTATTGCGACTGGTATGTGGCAGGCGATCCATCAGAAATTTATCAATCCGATAAGGGTTTTGCCCTGGGTCTACCAAGATACTATGGTGTTCAAATAAACTTTCTTGGGTTTCTATGTTGGTATTTAGTTCGTTTATCACAGCCTATGGAAATTAATAAATGTAAAATTAGCAATAGACCTCTTTACTAGCTAATTTATTTCTTATAAGCAGATAGGAGTTATAGAATAGTTTTAAAATAGACTCCTTCTGAAACCGTCGCCTTGAGTCCTCTGGGTTCGTCAGTAAGTGCGAGTCAGGGCTCCAGCCCTGACTCACCAATTCTTCATGTGCTGTCAGGAACCTTTCATGACAGTCCATTGGAGTGTCGGGAGTTACTCCTAACACCACGACTCCGGTTTCTCACAAATTTCTTCCTGCCTAGATAACCCAATTCTTGGTTTCGGAAAAAGTCTAATGTAGGTAAGAAGACTAGCTATTGTGTATAATTTTGCTTTTTATAAGTTTTCTATTATTTCTTGGTCGAACTATTAGCAATAGCTTTTTGATAGGCTGCCTCTGCATCTTTAGCAGCGGATTTAGCTAGTGGGTCAGTTGTTTTATCTGCCATGATGCTGGCTGCTCGTGCTGTCTGAAATGCATGCTGCATTGCCTCTTTGGCTGATTCAGTACCATTAGGACCTTTTATAGCAAGCATGCTATACAGTTCGGTTACTCCTGCATAAGCTCTAGCTGCATCTGTATAACCTTGCTGGTTTTCATCTAGCTTATCAGCAATTAATCTAGTTCTATTAGCAGCATTTTTAGCTTGTTGGGCCAGATAGTTACACTTGCTAAGATCACTATCAAAATAAATGTTAAATATTTTTTGATAAGCTACAGTCGCATAATAATAGGCCCTAGTAGAAGTGTTATAGCCTTCAGGAATATGGGCTTTATAAGCAGCATTTTCTGCAGCTTTAGCCAGATTAAATGCTTGGTCGGCATAATAAATACTTTCTTTATCTTTACAACGTGCCATATATGCCATGGTAGCATGATGATAAGCATTACTCATGGTAGTATAAGCAACTTGCGTTTTAGCTATTTGAGCAGCATCGTATGTTTTTCTTGCAGTATGTCTAGCCTTTTTAGCTAAATCAGGTAATGAATAAGTTAGTTCTGTATCCATTAGGTTGACACTAAGGGTTGCATAAGCTCTAGTAGCTTTCTCATAAGCATTGCTAACTGCTTCAGGTATAGAGGAAAGGTAATGATCAAGTATTGGTAGGGATTTCCATAAATCGTCTATAAGTTTTATGAGTATATTTTTATCATCTATAGGGCTAAAGCATAGTTCTCTAGCGAGCTCAATCGTAGTTGCTATTACCAATTGCTGCTTACTAAGCTTATCTGTTAAAGTATGAGTTAATTTGTCCGTTACTGGTAGGTTAGGCGAATCAGTAGGAGGAACTAAGTTATCCTTTGGTTGTTGGACAAGTAAGGAGTTAAGATGTTGGAAGCTGTTAGTAGGCATAGTGTTTTGTGTCGGTTTGACAGTGCCAGTGACATTAGAGGGAGGATTTAATACGGATTGTTTCTCGTGCTGCATAGTCGTATCTATATAGCAATCGTCATAAATTGTATTGGACGAGACATTGCTATTGGTTGATTCGTTAGGGCTGGACCTGTTTGGTTTCCAATTTAAACTTTGGATAACGTAAGGTTGAGTATATAAGGAATCAACGTCCTTTATTTCTAGGTTAACTACAGCGTCAGCTTGAGTGGTGGCTTTTGAGAGTGTTACCATAATGGGGATTGTTTCTCCACTAGCTAATATTTTATTATTATCTGCTATAGCTACTAAAGCAAAGTTGGCAGGAGTTTGCTTGACCCATCTTGCTGATGCACTCATTAAAAGGAATGTTACGTGGGGTGGATTTGTCACTGACATAATTAACTCTGCTGTATGCACGGGGTAAGCTCCTTTATTTTTTATAGAGCACTTAATCGATTTATTACCACTAAATGTATGGTTGTCTGCAAAAACTTCTATGCTGATTTGTACATTTTTCAAGTGAATTGTTCGAGTTGTTAAGATGTCTTTCCCGTAGCTTAATCTAAAGTTAAATTCAGCAATATCTGCATTTTTAAAATCTAGTTGAAAGTTTAGCTCTTTTTGAGCTTGATCCTGTAGCGTGAAAGCTATGCTGTGGTTCGGTCTATCGTTGAGCGTAGCCTTATTGTTGCTTGTATTGTGATATTCCAAAGTTAATTCTTCAACTGATGCGGTTCCTGCCTTTTCTATCATACAAGTAAGTAGGTTAGTAGTCGGATTGTAAGTTATATCCTTAAAGCTCAGTTGAAGGTTTTTCCAAGTTGCTGTCTCAGTCTTTATAAGTGTGTTGGTCTTATGGTTAAATAGTTCGATTTTTATATGTAGCTCATTGCAATCTTGTGCTGGTTCTAAGCTAAAATCTAGTTGCCAGATCCATGTGTTGTTAACATGGGTAGGAGAGGTAAGTAGGCTTGTAAAAGTTGTAAGAGGCTTGTTTATGCTGGTTTGTAGATCTTTAGTGTTTTTAATGCTAATATTACTTTTGTTATTCTTGCTCCCTACGCGGTCTTCTAAGCTTATTTTAAGGGAGTAGTCCTCTAGTTGTATCCGATCATCTGTTGTAATAAAGTTTATAGATAGATCCGTATCTTTTCCTAGCAAAATGCGCTTAGTAACCTCTATGGTCAAATCGCCACAGCTAGGTAACTCATCATGACAGGAAGATTCCGTTTCTTGGGTAGGGTGGTTAGTTTTCTTACTACTATTTTTACATTGGCAAGAGGTAATACTATAGCCCACTATTAGGTTTACATAATACAAAATAATCAAGGATAAATTTGTAGTTTTTTTGAAAGTCTTATAGGATAAGGGCATAAATGAGATGTATTATTATCCAGTTCTTTAAACGAGTTTATCGAAACTATATCTTAGTAATACCTGTTCAAACTGCCAGATTTTTATATTATTATAGGCTATCGGTTGATATGTTTACCAGGTAATAGTTGTGCCTAAAGAGTTGAAAGCTTAGATTTGAAAATTTTAAAGATAATTTTGAAAAAAATTGCTTACTTATGAAATGTTATTAAACTTGTTACTTAGTAATGCTTGTGGCAACAATTTCTACAAATATACTAGAAAACTTACGCTATCTTTATACTGTTACATATGTTTCCCGAACTAGTCAAATTTGTTAAAAAACATTTCCAACGTCCCAACAATGGGATTATACAGCTCATTATTATTCATGCACTTGTTTTTATCACACTGGTGATGGCTAAGGCTATTTGTGTATTGTTGGGGTATGAAAGCTACTATCAAGCTATTTATCAATACCTCATTTTACCGGCTAGTTGGGAATCATTTTTACATCAACCTTGGAGCATTTTTACTTATTTCTGGATACATGAACGATTCTTTTCTATCATTTGGAATGCGCTGTTTCTGTATGCTTTTGGTCAGGTTATGTTATCCATTTGGAACAGTAAGGTTCTTAAAGTTATATACCTATTTGGAGGTATTGTAGCAGGTATTTCTTTCTTGTTACTATACAACTTAGCACCTGGCTTGAGAGGTCATGTAGGAACCCTTGTAGGTCCTGCAGGGAATCTATATGCTATCATGGTAGCTACTGCATTGGTTTTGCCTAATTTTTATTTTAGGCTATTTTTTGTAGGAGCAATCAAAATTAAACATATCGCAGCTGTATTATTGCTACTAGCTTGCTTCGAACTAAGTAGTCACCAAGCAATTGGTATAGCCCATTTGGCTGGCGGACTGGCAGGTTATATTTATGTAATATTTATAAACAAATTCGTAAATCACAAGCCTATTTTAGGCTATTTTTCAAATATTAGTAGGAGAAAAAAGAAATTTAAGATAACTTATCGAAACAGTAATCGAGCAGATGCTGTACAGCGTCCAAAATCGGAAAGACAACGGCAGTCAGATATAGACGCGATACTCGATAAAATTGCTGCTACGGGTTATCAGAGTTTAACTCAACAAGAAAAACAGCAGCTTTTTCGTATTGATGAGTAGATAAGTAAAATTTTGAAGTTTAAAATCTAAACTAAGAATATCATGCGTTTTTCATTTGTTAAATTACTATTTAAAATAATAGGCACTGAACTCTTATTTAAGGAAGCAATCCGATTCTTTCATAAAGAAGTGGATACTGTTAAAGAAGAATTTAGCAAAAAAATAAGCAAATTTATTATAAAAGGACTGTTGTGGTTGGTTATTGGCACGTTAGTAATCATAGGTTGCTTATTTGGATTATTAGCCTTAGCTCTGTATCTAAATGAAGTGTTTTTCAGTGGTTATAAGGGATTTCTGATGGTTGGGGGAGGTTGTATATTGGTGGTGTTGTTAGTTGTTATGATCGTGACTATGCGAGGTTCTAGAAGTAGCAACTAAGTACAAGGATTTAGCCTATAGCCTAAATCCTTGTATCATTCGAGTTCCTTCACATGCTTTATCAGGCACTTGCTACCTGGATATTTGCTAATTAATTGATTTCATTTAGGATATAATTTGTTATCCTATAAATGGCTATCATGAATTTGATGAAAGTAAATAGAATAGTCCTTTTTCAATTACTATTTATAGGATTCCTTTTAATAAATAGCAGACAACAAACACAAGCTGCTAATACTTATCCTGGTTCGATCACCAACTATAGGCCTACCTTTCTACCAGTTTTGGACCAACAAGAGCGCTTGCACCTTGTAATTCGCTTATTCAACCAGAATAGAGAGCTCCATGCGTTGTTAGTAGACCCATATAGTTTGGCTACCTCACGAGCTAAATTTTCTACCCTCAAGTTACGTAAGTCAGCCGCTTCAAAAAATTTGCCAGGCTATTTTTCTTGGAAAGAAATAGAAGACACACCCTACATGCGCTTGATCCGGCACTGTACTAGTACCCCTAACCTGCTTCAAAATGATGGGATCAAGCATGCATTGGGTTCAGTGAATGGTTTTTTTCTTACCGTAGATATGTGTCCTTCGTCCAATCCTTTCGAAAAAGAATTTTTTCACAAATTAGCTAATCTCATGCCTAATTCAGCTCCTTTTGAAGTAGGGATTAGTATGAGTGGGCTTTGGATGTTAGGACATCCGCAAGAGTTTGCGTGGTTATGCGAACAACATTCTCAAGGTAGATTACGTATAACCTGGATTAACCATACGTTTAGGCATCTTTATTTTAAAGATCTACCTCTGGAAAAGAATTTTATGCGATTTAATCCTATCATGATGGATACGTTAGCGAATAGTTTATTTATCGAAGCAAGTTTACAAGATGAAGAATTAATCGCTGAACAACTTCTATTGGAGCATGGCCAGCTTCCGTCAGTCTTTTTCCGTTTTCCAGGACTAGTCTCTGACAAAGCTTTGATACGTTGTTTAGGCAATCTAGGTCTTATACCACTTGGCGTAGATGCCTGGTTAGCTAAAGGTGAAATTCCTCAGCCAGGAAGTATTATTTTAGTGCATGGCAATGGAAATGAAAAACCGGGTATTACTAAGATGATGGCATGGCTGGATAAAAAGGATGTAAGATGGCTACCACTATCATATTTGGCTCATGATAGAAAAGGATTTCCTTAGTAATTAGTTGCCTTTTGATAACTACGGTTTGTATCTTTTTAAACTTGGCATCATTTGTAAGTTGTGTGCCTTACAGACTTTTCCTCCGGAGGAATATTTTTTGCATGGTTGAAAAAAATATTCCCTAAAATCATTCTTTTAGTGGCCAGAGAAAACTCCTTGCCACCAACGCGTGTCGTGGTGCCAGGAAGAAACTTCTGGAATTCGATCATAGATTTAAATTTAAACAAAACACAAAGCAACTTGGAAGGATTGGTGATTATTTTTGAGCAAAAAACTTGCACCTATTTTAGCTAATAGCTAGTATAAAGACAACAATTGAAAATGATACCACGTATGCAAAGAAGTTATCAGTTGAATTACAAGCTGATAGCTTGTATTGTATTACCCAGTTTATTTTTACAAAGTTGTGATAGCGTTTCTACTCAGGTTACAGCTACCCTAGAAGAGTCCAGGTCTGATAACCCAGCAACAGCCAGGGTTGTGGAAAGAGAAGAGAAACT
>MKUM01000027.1:0-2435 GCA_001897825.1 Candidatus Amoebophilus sp. 36-38 | reverse complement strand
TAGCCTGCAGACAGCTTAACCATTTCTTCTATGAGTTAATTACGGGCTATTCACAAGTTGGCCTGATAGGTGTAGCCCATAAGCCCACTGCTAACATGACAATACCTAGCTGTGGCCTCAATAAGTGTATAAACTTTGAGAAATTATCTTGTACTCCTGAGACTATTCCTAGTTTTCCTTTTTATTGCTTGATGAGAGAAGTAAAGAGCTTACCCTCATCCTTTTGGCCCTATATACCCAGCACGCAGATCTATACGTTTAATTTCAGGTATAGTCGAATAGGCTCATCAGGCGTGCAAGCGCTGGCTAAGGTATTAGCCAGCACACAGATCCATTTGCTTGATTTATATGGTAATCAAATAGGCGCATCAGGCGTGCAAGAGCTGGCTAAGGTATTACCCAACACGCAGGTCCATACGCTTAATTTAGGGTATAATCAAATAGGTGCATCAGGTGTACAAGAGCTGGCTAAGGTATTACCCAGCACGCAGGTCCATACGCTTAATTTAGGAAGTAATAACATAGGTGAATCAGGCGTTCAAGAGCTGGTTAAGGTATTACCTAGCACGCAGGTCCATACGCTTGATTTATATGGTAATCAAATAGGTGATTCAGGTGTTCAAGAGCTGGCTAAGGTATTACCCAGCACCCAGGTCCATACGCTTAATTTAGGAGGTAATCAAATAGGTAATTCAGGTGTGCAAGCGCTCGCTAAAGTATTACCCAGCACGCAGGTCCATACACTTAATTTCAGGTATAGTCAAATAGGCGCATCAGGCATGCAAGAGCTGGCTAAGATATTACCCAGCACACAGATCCATACGCTTAATTTAGGAGATAATCAAATAGGTGTTTCAGGTGTTCAAGAGCTGGCCAAGGTATTACCCAGCACACAGATCCATACGCTTAATTTAAGGTATAATCAAATAGGTGATTCAGGCATGCAAGCGCTGGCCAAGGTATTACCTAGCACACAGATCCATACGCTTGATTTAAGGGTTAATCAAATAGGCTCATCAGGCGTGCAAGCGCTGGCTAAGGTATTATCTAGCACGCAGGTCCATACGTTTGATTTAAGCCAGAATCAAATAGGCGATACAGGTGTACAAGAGCTCGCTAAAGTATTACCCAACACACAGGTCTATTCGCTTGATTTAAGTGAGAATCAAATAGGCGCATCAGGCGTTCAAGAGCTGGCTAAGGTATTACCCAGCACCCAGGTCCGTACGCTTAATTTAAATGATAATCAAATAGGCGCTTCAGGCGTGCAAGAGCTGGCTAAGGTATTACCTAGCACACAGGTCCATACGCTTGATTTAAGCCAGAGTCAAATAGATGGTTCAGGTGTACAAGAGCTGGCTAAGGTATTACCCAGCACACAGGTCCATACGCTTAATTTATTTGGTAATCAAATAGGCGCATTAGGCGTGCAAGAGCTAGTCAAGGTATTACCTGATACGCAGATCCATACGCTTTATTTAACTGGTAATCAAATAGGCGATGAAATGCAACAGTTATTAAAAAAGCAACATCCGAATATTACATTTTATTTTTAAGCTTTAGAACTTTAGAACTTTAGAACTTTAGAACTTTAGAACTTTAGAACTTTAGAACTTTAGAACTTTAGAACTTTAGAACTTTAGAACTTTAGAACTTTAGAACTTTAGAACTTTAGAACTTTAGAACTTTATAGCTTGTACGCATTCCCTTTTAAACAAAACATAAAGCAACTTGAAAGGGTTGGTGATTATTTTTGAGCAATAAAACTTGCACCTATTTTAGCTATTAGCTAGTATTAAAGACAACAATTAAAAATGATACTACATATGCAAGGAAATTATCAGTTGAATTACAGCCTGGTAGCTTGTATTGTATTATCCAGTTTATTTTTACAAAGTTGTGATAGCTTTTCTACTCAGGTTACAGCTACCCCAGAAGAATCCACGTCTGGTAACCCAGAGACAACCAAGATTGTGGAAAGAGAAGAGAAATTATCCACAAGAGAGGCCACAGCTTTAGGGTATTTTGAAGATCTACCTATAGAATTAGTACCCATGATCTTTTCTGAGGTAGAATATCCCTATATATTAACCTGCAGACAGCTTAACCATTTCTTCTATGAGTTAATTACAGGCTATTCACAAGTTGGTCTGATAGGTGTAGCCCATAAGCCCATTGCTAAGATGCAAATACCTACCTCTGACCTCAATAAGTGTATAGACTTTAGGAAATTGTCTTGTACCCCTAAAACTATTCCTAGTTTTCCTTTTTATTGCTTACTAAGAAAGGCAAGTAATTTACCGCAATCCTTTTGGCCCTATATACCCAACACGCAGATCCATATGCTTAATTTAAGGTATAATAAAATAGACGATTCAGACCTGCAAGCGTTGGCTAAGGTATTACCTAACACACAGGTCCATACACTTTATTTA
>MKUM01000026.1 GCA_001897825.1 Candidatus Amoebophilus sp. 36-38 | reverse complement strand
GTTTTTTTACTCCTTTTTTATCCTTAATAAGCTTGCTACTAATATAACCATAATTATTCGGGATCAAACATCTATTGTTATGGAAAGACGCCTATGCAGACATTTATAGATAGTAAGCATTTAGCTTTGGAAAAGAACAACCAAAGCTCTATTAGTAGCTTTTATTACTTACTTTCGCAGAAAGTCCACTAAATTGATAATAACTTTTCCTTTTCCCAACGCAGTTGCAAATTGCTTAACGTACGTTTCCATGCTATTGGACTTCAACCCCACTTAGTTAGCTCTTTAACTTTGGCTTGTGCATTTATATCGCCTTGATCGGCAGCTTTTTGAAACCATTCTACTGCCTTGGGATAATCCTTTGCTATACCTCTTTCCATGTTCATACATCACGCCCAAATTACATGGTGCCTCTACATATCCTTGATCAGCAACTTTTTGATAACATTCTACTGCCTTACGTTCATCTTTATCTTATCCCCCCGTGCCATTTGCATACATCTGGCCCAAACTAAGTTGTGCTCCTACACATCCTTGATCAGCCGCTTTTTGAAACCATTCTACTGCCTTGGGGTAATCCTTTGCTACACCTCTTCCATGTTCATACATCCGGCCCAAATTAAATTGAGCAATCGCATATCCTTGATCAGCCGCTTTCTGAAACCATTCTACCGCCTTGCGGTAATCTTTATCTACCCCTGTACCATTTGCATACATCCGGCCCAAATTAAGTTGTGCCTCTACATATCCACGATCAGCTGCCTTTTTATACCATTCTACTGCCTTGTGTTCATCCTTTGCTACACCTCTTCCATGTTCATACATCCAGCCCAGAGTAAATTGTGCCTCTACATATTCTTGATCAGCAGCTTTTTGAAAATATTCTACTGCTTTGCAGTAATCTTTATCTACACCTCTTCCATGTTGATATATCCAGCCCAGAGTATATTGTGCCTTTACATACCCTTGTTCTGCTGCTTTTTGATACCATTTTACTGCTTCTTGATAATTTCCAACTTTTTTATACATCCGGCCCAGATTATATTGTGCCTCTACATATCCTTGATCAGCCGCTTTTTGAAACCATTCTACTGCTTTGCGTTCATCTTTGCCATTATCATATATCCGGCCCAAATTATATTGTGCGGCTACACATCCTTGATCGGCAGCTTTTTGAAACCATTCTACTGTCTTGCGGTAATTTTGTGGTACGCCTTGTCCATTTTTATACATCACGCCCAAATTAAATTGAGCAACTGCATATCCTTGATCAGCCGCTTTTTGAAACCATTCTACTGCCTTGCGGTAATCTTTATTTACACCTCTTCCATGTTGATACATCCAGCCCAGAGTATATTGTGCTTCTACATCTCCTTGATCAGCCGCTTTCTGAAACCATTCTACTGCCTTTTGATTGCCCTTTGTCACGCCTCTTCCATGTTCATACATCCGGTCTAAATTAAATTGTGCAGCTTCACATCCTTGATCAGCCGCTTTTTGAAACCATTTTACTGCCTTGCGATAATCTTGTGGTACGCCTTGTCCATTTTTATACATTCGACCCAAATTAAATTGAGCAACTGCATCTCCTTGATCAGCCGCTTTTTGAAACCATTCTACTGCCTTGCGGTAATCTTTATCTATTCCCATGCCATTTGCGTACATCGTACCCAAATTACATTGTGCCCCAACATCTCCTTGATTAGCCGCTTTTTGAAACCATTCTACTGCCTTGCATTGATCTTTATCTACTCCCATGCCATTTGCATACATCCGGTCCAACTTAAATTGTGCAGCTTCACATCCTTGCTCAGCAGCTTTCTGAAACCATTCTACTGCCTTTTGGTTATCCTTTGCTACGCCTCTTCCATGTTCATATATCGTGCCCAACTTAAATTGTGCCTTAACATATCCTTGATCGGCAGCTTTTTGAAACCATTTTATTGCCTTGTGTTCATCTTTATCTACTCCCATGCCATTTGCATACATCGTGCCCAAATTACATTGTGCCATGACATCTCCTTGATTAGCCGCTTTTTGAAACCATTCTACTGCCTTGGGGTAATCTGGTGGTGCTCCACCAAGCCCATTTTCATACATAACTCCCAGGTTACATTGTGCAGCTGTATATCCTTGTTTTCCTGCTTTGGTATAAAATAAGGCAGCTTTTTGCTGATCTACGTACACTCCTCGTCCTTTTTCATGCATCCAACCTAATATAAAAGTAGCTTCGCGTGAATCCAGTTTATGAGCTTCCCTATAATAGTACAAAGCCTCCTTATAATATAAATAACCTCTCTCATGTCTAGAGTACATATTTCCTAACTTTAAATAAGCTAATCGAAGCGAGTGATTACTTTGAGAATTTGGCTTATCAGCCTTAGACCTAATTATTTTCGTACAAGAATTAAATCTCTCGGCCATTTGGGAAGGAATAACTTGCATTTTTCCTGAATAATCTCTGCAAAGAGTATTTTTTGAGAGAATTAACTCATTAAATTCTCTGCAAGTTCGTCGAATATTCAAAAGAATTGAGGAATGTAGAAAGGAGAAGGTGAGTAGTTTAATTTCAGCAGGCATTTTCATAAGCGTAGAAGGAATAAAAGTGTTTCCCTCTGAAGTCTTATTAGCAAATGAAATTACATGATTAGAAAATCCATCTTTTTCGTCATTAGAAGGTTTCTCATTTATTAACAGGGAGATGCGTTTACTTGGCCTGTTTGGATTAGATTGTCCTATTGTTACTTTATCTTCCTTTTCTCTCTCCTCTATATTATTCTCGTCTGTTCTCTCTTCTTTTTTCTTGCCTTTTTCTTCATTATCCTCCCTCTTTCTTTTCATTCCTCCTAAAAGGCCACTCTTAAGTACTACCACATGACCTGGCTTTCTATTCTGCGGTAAATTAAAATGAAGAGCTTTTTTTCGTTCTTCCTGACTTAAGCATGATAATTGTTCTAGATTTATATCTTGGGATATACTTATAGATAACTTATGAAGTTTACTGGTAAAATCTCCATGTTTCTCTATTGCGTTTATTTTTAATCCATCGCCTCCTCCATATATGTCTTTTAGCTCCCATCCTGTTAAAGCAAGTTTTCGCTTTAACGATTTCTTGATTATTTCAATTTGTTCAGTTAATCCCAAGGTACCATCCATGGGTCTTTCTACATTAGGATCAAGCTGATTAAAAGAATTACCACAGCTTTGTAAAAATAAGCATAATAGTAAAATAGCAGCTACTAACTTATGGATTATTTTATAATTTCGATGCATACCTGATCTAAGTTGTAATTGAGGAACTTATATTAGTTGATGGCTAGTTTATTTGCAAATAGTTGCTAAAAAATAATCAACGGGAAAAATTAAGATATTGTTAATTTAGTATATATAACTCAAGTTGCTAGTTACATGTCAGGATTTTTACCTGGATTGCCACGCCCCTTATCGGG
>MKUM01000025.1 GCA_001897825.1 Candidatus Amoebophilus sp. 36-38 | reverse complement strand
CATGTCTGACAGTCGAGAGTATACTGACAATCTCTCCCCCATGTTGTGATAGTTTGTCAGATTAAATTCAAATTAGTACATGTAAACTCTTTTAAGGTACCCATCACTACCCCTAGGTGGTCTAATCTTTTTGTTTGTAGTATACGCATGGCCAAAATTATTGTTATTAAGGCCAATTTATGTCCTACTTTAAAAATTATCAAAAGTTAATAAACACCGTGATCAATGTAAGTATGATAGCTGATCGCTAACATATTTGCAAGCAAAATCAAGCAACATGGAGAAGGCTGTTTAAACTATGAGTTTTTCTGTGGTTCCAATCCTTTATTAGCTACTTAGATATAGCCACGCCTTCCCCCTCTATCAATTTTTGTATTTCTTCATGAAGAGAATATAGTCCATTTTCCATAGCTACTTTTGCAACTATTTCCAATAGTCGGGCGTATCTTTCTAATAACCGAGCATATTTCCCTTCTATCTTCCACAAACGCCCATCTACATCTTCCTCACCTGAAGCAGATATTGCATTTTCTCTCATTAACTCAGGTTGTTTTTTCATTTCTGGGTTATACCGCATATCTGGACCAAAGTGGCAATCATATGAATATCATGCTTTTGGCCGTATCGATTTTCGGCAGTCCCTAGATGGAGTATAACCCATTTTTAGTTAAAAATAGTGATACTATTTTTAGAAGACTCTCTCAACACGTGTTCCACTACACTTTATTAATTTGGAACTGTGTGAATTTTCAGGTTGAGTATATTCTCATTAAAAGCATTAATCCATTAGGATTTTTTTGATATCAATAAAATATTAGCTTTTAAAGCGGATTAATCAGTTCACTGCCACTTTGGTCCAGATATGCGGTATAACCCCAATTAGGGTAAACCGTAGCGTAAACCAGCTTATTTATTCCCTGTTGATTGTATACTAAAAATTGGCCTTATACAATTATTTTAGACTAAAATAGGGTTAGTTGATGTTTTGTCTAGTTGTTTCGTCCTACGAAAAGGTTAGAGTAACCATCAGCTAAAATTTGCTTACAACCCCCACAAGGAAATATCTCTTCATTTAAAGAACGGATTATCTTTAGACAACAATTAGGAGGAATTGATTATTTACTTAATAGCTTAGTTAATTCCTTAACCTTAGCTTGTGCATCAACATATCCTAGATCTGCGGCTTTTTGATACCATTTTAGAGCTTCTTGATAATCCTTCTTTACTCCATGGCCATAATAATGCATACATCCCAAGTTAAAGTGTGCGTTCGCATCTCCTTGATCAGCTGCTTTTCGATGCCATTCTAGGGCTTTTTGATAATTCTGAGCTACTCCTTGGCCATTGTAATACATAAATCCCAGGCTACATTGTGCAGCTGCATGTCCTTGGTCTGCTGCTTTTTGATACCATTCCACTGCTTGTCGTTCATCTCGTGTAACGTATTTCCCCTCATCATACATACCCCCCAGCACATATTGTCCTTCTGCACTTCCTTGGTCCGCTGCTTTTTTAAACCATTTAAATGCTTCTTGATAATTTTTAGTTCCCCCTGAGCCAGTGTAATACATACCGCCTAAGTTAAATTGTGCGTCCGAATCTCCTTGTTCTGCTAACTCTTGAATTATATTAAATTCTTTATAAAATTCTGGTTTATGGGGTGATTTTATTAAACAAAATTCTTGGGCTATAGGATTATTACGATCGCTTGTTGCTTCTTCTTGTCCAGATAAATTTAAATTCACTGGTTTCTCAGTCGGATGATTAGGTAATTCTGCTCCCATTCCACACTCTTCTATTACATATATTTCTTTGTCTTTATGTTTCTCTTTCTTATCGAATTGAGTCATTAAATGCTCTATCGCTAGAACTAAAGCATCCAATCGATCATCATGAGCAGGACGTCCAAAACCCTGAACTGTGGGAGTGG
Source organism: Candidatus Amoebophilus sp. 36-38 (assembly GCA_001897825.1). Classification (GTDB taxonomy): domain Bacteria; phylum Bacteroidota; class Bacteroidia; order Cytophagales; family Amoebophilaceae; genus Amoebophilus. Next base: position 1,569 of record MKUM01000025.1, on the reverse strand, counting down.
CATCCTTCCTACGCATTGTCAAAAACTGATAAAAAAATTTATAGTTTAAGTCGTCTTGCGGGAATGATAAAAAATCTTCTTCTAATACCTTTTGATCTATGATTAGGCGATGTGATTTTAAAAGTGGCCAGAGGGTATTTAAAATTCGTTCTTCTTTGGGCTTGCTTTGATGAAAGCCTCTAATTTCTAATTTTCCCAAATCAACTTTTTTCAAACGGATTTTCAAAAGATCTACTAAAGAATAATCAATATTATCCTCAACAATTATATGGTTAATTTTATGTTCCTGTACAACTGATATTAGTTTTTTTAGTACTTTTTTACTGTTGCCTTTTCGATCTTTCTCACTTTTATTATAGCCACCTGCCATCCCACCTAAAGCAGTAATAAAATAATAGTCTCCACAACGTTTAGCTACACAATAAGCTGTTTCATCTTTTTTCTATGTTTGCCATGTTTAGAGGGATCAATAGCCATTATTTCATCCTCATACTCGAGCGTGTTAGCAATTTTAAAAAGTGGTTTAAAAATATAGGGAGTCAGTTGGTGTTTTTTGTCAGCTCCCCATTCGATTTTAGCAGGTACCTTTCTAGGATCAAGATTCATCACAATCAGATCCGATAACTTCATGCAACCTTTTGTTGCATTGGCATCTGCTATAAATTCATTAAAATCTCTTCCAGCAGCTTTAATGGCTTGTTCATAACATCTAATAACTTTAGTATTAAAATTACTATACAAATCTCTATCCCTTAAATTAATAAGCTTTTCTTGAGCTTGTGGATAGTTTTGTTTGGCAGCCTTTTTATACCATTTAATAGATTTTATTAAATAAATATTTTTTAATTCCGGTATAGAAGTACTTTCACTTATTACCTCACATTCTTGGGCTAGTTCAAATTGAGCTTTATCCTCTCCATTTCTAGCATGTTCAAGTAGATCATCACGATATTCTAAATGATTATTAGCTGATCTTTCTCCTTCTTTCTCCTTCTCTTTTTCTTTGCCTTTACCTTCTTGTTCTTCATCTCCTTTGTTGATAACATTTCTTTTCATCCCTCCTAAGACTCTTCCTTTTTTAAGTATAGATATATGACCTGGGTTGCCATTCTGAGTAGGTTTGAATTGAATACGACGTTGTTGTATTTTAGAGTGCAAAAGTGGCAATTCCGCTAAGTCTGTACCTTCCTCTATTGCTACAGATAATCTTTCATAATTAGATGTTGGTTGTTTTTCATCAACCCTTATATCTGCTTGTAACCTACCATATTGCTCGTAGAAAATAACTAAATTGCCTCCTTCTGCTGTAAGTTCTTTACCTACTAATGGCTTTATATCAATGTCTTTACGTGTTGATTTTTTTTCTTGAGGAGTAAGTTGATTAAAAGAATTACCGCAGCTTTGTAAAAATAAATTTATTAGTAGAATACAAGCTATTAGCCTGTGGTTGAAGTTATAATTTCTGGTCATATCTAATACAAGTTTAAGTATTGACTATATATTAGTTAGTTGACCCTTAAGAACTCATAAATAAGGGATAAATCGAATGAAAACAAAGATTTTTGAAGA
>MKUM01000024.1 GCA_001897825.1 Candidatus Amoebophilus sp. 36-38 | reverse complement strand
GATCCAGTAGTAGCCCAAGATGGACATACCTATGAACGATTAGCCATAGCACATTGGTTGAAACTAGGTAAACGCATTAGCCCAAAAACAGGAGCCAGGTTGCTTAGCACGGAACTGACACCTAACTATAGCATGCGTAGTCTGATACAAGATTTAAAATCTCAGCTACCGGTATTAGCCAGGCACAAAGTAGATATGCAAAATATTGAAGCCGCTATACGGCTACGTGAGGAAGAAATGGAAGAAAGACTAGCCCAAAAGAACTATTTGATGGGACAACGGGAAAAAGAGAGGTTAATATTAGCAGAAAGGTTACGCCAGAAAGAGGAAGAATTAGTAGAAAAGACAGCTTTGCTTCAGATAGAACAGATAGAAAAGGAGTCCCCAAAAAAAGTGGAACGCATTCGAGAAAAGGAAACAGAAAATACATCAGGTGGGTTAGATAAAAGAATAGAAGAAATAATTGTAAATATGCTAGTAGATGGGGAAGCCATAGAAAAAATTATGAGATGGACTAGTGTAAGTAGAAAGCATATAGAGGATTTACAGAAAATGCTACAGGAAACAGTTAAGAAAGAAGATGTAGTTGTACAATTGAGGTCGCAAACGGAAAAATCAAGCAAATTAGATGAACCAAAGAACAACAAAAAAGCAGCTGCTTTCAATAAAAATTCAGCTAAAAATAGCAGAAACAACCAAAGAGAAAAAGAGCCAATTCGTCAATTAGAATTAGAATTAGAATTAGAGATGGATATTAAAAATTGGCCTCAGGGAGAAGAAATTTTAACCCAATTAAACAGTACAGGGGATACATTAAATCTTCCTTATTATCAGATAACTAATAAACAGATCGGTATCTTAGTTTGGCATCCTCGTTTTCATCAGATTCATATCCTTGATTTAAGCAGTAATCGAATAGGCACTGCAGGAGCCATTAAACTTGCAAAAGTTTTACCAAATACCCAGATTCATACCCTTGATTTAAGCGATAATGAAATAGGCGATGCAGGAGTCTCCATGCTTGTAGAAGTTTTACCAAATACTCAGATTCATACCCTTGATTTAAGTAATAATGAAATAAGCGATTTCGAAGCCTTCATGCTTGCAGAAATTTTATCAAGTACCCAGATTCATACCCTTGATTTAAGCTATAATGAAATAGGCAAAGCAGGAGCAATCGAGCTTGCAAAAGTTTTACCAAATACCCAAATTCATACCCTTGATTTAAGTTGGAATCAAATAGGCGATGCAGGAGCCATCAAGCTGGTAGCGGCCTTGCCAAATACCCAGATTCATACCCTTGATTTAAGCTATAATGAAATAGGCAAAGCAGGAGCAACCAAGCTGGCAGAAGTTTTACCAAATACCCAGATTCATACCCTTGATTTAAGAAGCAATCAAATAGGCGATGCAGGAGCAATCAAGTTGGCAGCGGCTTTACCAAATACCCAAATTCATACGCTTAAATTAAGTTATAATGAAATAGGTGCTCAAACGAAAATCTTTTTAAGACAAAAATGCCCAAATATAAACTTTGAATTTTAAGCTTTCCGGTTTTAAAATATTTATGTGTACCTATGAAACCAAGAATTGGGTTCTCTGGGCAGGAAGGAATTTGTGAGAAACCGGAGTTTACTTGTAGTAAATGAGGATTTTGAACAAATTACTGACGAACTCAGAGGACTCAAGGCGACGGTTTCAGAAGAAGTCTATTGTAGATTACCCAATCAGCACCTTATCTTCTGGATAACGAATATATGTCTCTGCTGACCCTGATGTGAGAGCGAAAGCAAAAGTCAAAGGACCAATTTTCCCAACGAACATAGTAGCAATTAAAATTAACTTACCGATGCTCGAGAGCGTTGGAGTAATACCCATTGAAAGCCCCGTAGTTGTGAAAGCAGATACTACTTCAAAAAAAACAGCCATTGAATTAGCCTGAGAACTATTTTCAATTAGTGTTAAAAGTAGCGTAACCAAGAATATAATACTGGATGCTAACAAGATGATAACAATGGCATTGACAAATAGCTGGTAATTAATTCTTTTTTTAAAAATATTTACATCTTTGTTACCCTTGGTCACATTGATGATTCCTATCACTGCTACAGCAAAGGTGTTTACTTTAATTCCACCTCCTGTAGAGCCCGTCGCAGTACCAACAAACATAAGCAACATGATCAGCCACAAAGTAGGGGAGCGCATTGCTGTAATACCAACTGTATAAAATCCTGAAGACCGAGGCGCAACAGCTTGAAACCAAGCGGCCCATAATCGGTTACCCCATGCAAGGTGCTTAAACGTTTGTGGATTAAACCATTCTATAGCCAGAATAAGAATAAAAGCAGTTAGCATCAAGATGCCTGAGGTTAATAATACAATTCTAGTATGTAATGATAATTTTTTCCAACTACGGTTAGAATAGACATCCAGTAGAACTGTAAATCCAATACCACCTATAATAGAAAGGGAGGTGATGCATAGATTGACCACTGGATCTCCTACATAAGCCTGTAGGCTATTGGGATATAAGGACAGTCCACTATTATTAAAGGCAGAAATAGCGTGAAAAATAGCCTTATAAGTGGCTTGTTTCCAACCTAATGTAGGTGACCAATAAAAGCCTAAGATAATGGCAACTAATCCTTCTAATAAAAAGCTAATACATACAATATACATAACTAATTTTACCATGCCCTGGATAGAAAAAGCTCTGGTTGCTTCTTGAATGAGTAGACGATCTTTTAAAGTAATTCGTTTTCCTAACAAAAGAGCTAACATGACTCCAAACAACATAAATCCCAAGCCTCCCAATTTGACCAGGATTAGAATAACTGCCTGCCCGAAAAGAGAAAGGTTAGGTGCTATATCTACTACCGTTAATCCTGTTAATGAAACAGCCGAAGTAGCTGTAAACAATGCATTTATCCAACCTATACTTTTTCCACTAGCAGAAGAGATAGGAAGTAACAGTAGGATAGCTCCACTGAGTATGATGATCGAAAAACCGATGACCATGGCTTGTTGGGGTGTCAAATCACGAGTTTGAATATTTAATGGCATGATTAAGGTTGGCTAATCCATTTTTAAACACGTTTAACCTCTACTAGCAACGAATTTTCCAATAAGCTAATAGCTTCATGCGTACCTATGATCACAAGCAAATCGCCTTTTTGAATCATATCAGTTGCCTGGGGGGAGACATTAACAGCTTGGACATCCTGCTTTTTTATAGCAATGACTGTACAGCCATACTTTTTTCTTATCTCTAGCTCTTGGAGGCTTTTCCCAATCATCTTTTCTGAGGTAGATATTTCTACAACGCTCAGTTCAGGAGATAATTCCATGAAATCAATTACATTACTACTCACCAGATGGTGTGCAACGCGGACTCCCATATCACGTTCTGGATGCACAATCCGATCGGCTCCAATTTTTTGCAGTATTTTGCTATGATAGTCATTATTTGCTTTGGCAGTTACTTTCGCAACACCTAAGCTCTTTAGCAATAAAGTCGTTAAAATGCTGGCTAATATATCACTGCCTATGGCTACAATCGCTTCATCAAAATTAGAAACGCCAATTTCTTTAAGCGCATTCTCATCTGTGCTATCCAACTGTAGGGCCTGGGTAGCTATGGTACTTGCTCGATTTACTTTCTCTTCTTCTTGGTCAACCACCATCACTTCATGACCCAGGCTCATAAGTGTCTGGGTAATACTCAGGCCAAATCTACCAACTCCAAAAACGATAAATGATTTTTTCATAAGTTATAAATTGTTCTAAACCTGCAGCGTTGGTTGCAAAGATATGTAAAATACTAAGATTACAGGTTCAGAAATATCTGTGTAAACTATAATTTATATTTATTATAGCATGCATGTATGATTTCATAGGTAATATTCTTTACTTAAGCTTTAACATTAGAAAACTCAATTTGATTATCTGTACCTAATTTAACGTGGATCGGTTTAGATTTGTCTATTTGATCGGCCAAAAGAGCTTTAGAAAGTTCATTCAAAATACTGCGTTGTAGTAACCGCTTCAAAGGCCTAGCGCCAAATTGTGGATTATACCCTTCTGTAGCCAAATATTCAATGAGCCGCTGATCGGTCAGCACCAGTTCAACTGAGTTTTGCCGCAGTTGCTCCTGAAGTTGGTGTAATTGGATTTCTACTACCTTTTTAATAATATCCTGTGAAAGCGGCTTGAACATAATGATTTCATCTATTCTATTCAAAAATTCAGGACGCATCGTCTTAGTAAGAAGCTCAAATACTTGGTTCTTAGTTTTTTCCATGATGGAAAGCATGTTACTCTCGGTAACCTCTGTTAGGTTTTCTTGAATGAGATGGGAACCTAAATTGGTAGTCATGATGATAATCGTATTCTTGAAGTTGGCTACTCTGCCTTTATTATCTGTAAGTCTTCCATCATCTAGAACTTGCAATAAGATATTAAATACATCCGGATGAGCTTTTTCTATCTCATCTAGTAAGACTACTGAATAAGGCTTCCTGCGTACAGCTTCTGTAAGTTGACCGCCTTCGTCATAACCTACATATCCTGGAGGAGCCCCTATAAGTCGACTTACAGCATGCCGCTCTTGGTATTCTGACATATCTATCCGTACCATAGCGTGTTCATCATTAAATAGAAACTCTGCTAAAGCTTTGGCTAGCTCTGTTTTTCCTACGCCTGTAGTACCTAAGAATATAAAAGAGCCGATTGGACGCTTAGGATCTTGGAGACCTGCTCGGCTTCTTCGTACAGCATTTGCAATGGCACTAATGGCTTCTTCTTGGCCGGCAACTCTTTTTCCTAACTCTTCCTCCAAGTGTAAAAGCTTTTCTCGCTCACTCTGGAGCATTTTGGTTAGAGGGATCCCTGTCCATTTTGCTACTATTTCTGCAATATCTTCTTGATCTACTTCCTCTTTTAGTAAAGGGCTATTCTGTTTAAGCTTTTCCGCTTCTTGTTGAAATATTTTGAGTTGTTTTTCTGCTTCTACAAGCTTGCCATATCTAATTTCTGCTACCTTGCCATAGTCAAACTCTCGTTCAGCTTGTTCAGCTTGTACTTTTAGTTGGTCTATTTTTTCTTTCTGAGTAGTAATGTTTTTTATAATACTTTTCTCATTTTCCCACTTGGCTTTTAGTATATCTCTCTTTTCGGTTAGTTCTGCAATATTTTTGCTAAGATCTGTTTCTTTGGTTTTATCATTTTCTCTACGGATAGCCTCTCGCTCAATTTCCAACTGCATGATCTTACGTTGCAGTTCATCAAGCTCTGCAGGCATCGAGTCCATTTCTATTCGCAATTTGGCAGCCGCTTCATCTATCAAGTCAATAGCTTTGTCCGGTAAAAAACGCTCAGTTAAGTAGCGATACGACAATTGTACAGCCGCTATAATGGCATCATCTTTAATCCGAACGCCATGGTGTAATTCATATTTGTCCTTAATACCTCGGAGAATAGATATGGCATCTTCGGGACTAGGTTCATCTATGGTTACAGCTTGGAACCTTCTTTCTAGTGCCTTGTCTTTTTCTATATATTTTTGATATTCTTTCAGTGTAGTTGCTCCAATGGCATGTAGCTCTCCTCTAGCTAGGGCAGGTTTGAGTAAGTTAGCAGCATCCATAGCGCCTTCGCCACCACCTGCACCGATGAGTGTATGGATTTCGTCTATAAACAAAATGATTTCGCCTTCGGAGTCCGTAACTTCTTTGATAACTGCTTTAAGACGCTCTTCGAATTCCCCTTTATATTTGGCACCTGCTACTAACAAGCCCATATCTAAAGACACAATTGTTTTAGAACGGATGCTTTCAGGCACATCTCCGTCTACAATACGTTGCGCTAAGCCTTCTACAATAGCTGTTTTACCTACACCAGGTTCTCCGAGTAGGATCGGGTTGTTCTTACTTCTTCTAGAAATAATTTGTAATACTCGCCTTATTTCATCATCTCTACCAATAACGGGATCTATTTTTCCAGCTTTGGCCAGGTTATTCAAATTTTTAGAATAGCGCTCTAGAGATCTATACTTAGCTTCTGCATTCGGCTCAGTAACAGAAGTATTACCACGTAGTTCTTGAATAGCTTTAATTAGCGCTTTCTCTTCAAAACCCGCATCCTGTAATAAGCTACCTACTTTACCTTTTGTGGTGGCCAATCCTAGTAACAAATGTTCTACAGCTACATACTCATCTTTAAAAGTTTTTAGGTAAGAAGTAGCTTTAGTAAGCACTACCTGAGTTTCGTTAGTAATATAAGGTTGCGTGCCTGAGGCTTTGGAATAGGTTTCAACGAGTGACTGAAGTTTAGTTAGGAGCTGTTGATGATTAATATTAAGTTTCTTTAATAGAAAGCTGATATTTTGCTCATCTGCTTGTAGGATAGCTTGTAGCAAATGACCAGGCTCTATACCTAATTGCTGATGCTCTTCAGCTATCTGAACAGCAGACTGAACTGCTTCTTGTGCTTTGATGGTATAGTTATTCAGGTTCATACATTTATTAATTATATATTGATATGATGGCAGCTAGTTCTGTTTTTTTTAAGTCTAGTTGGATAAAGACTGATCTTAAAATGTATAATAGGATCTTAAGCTAGTAAAATTTAGCGATTGTTAGTTTTATAGGACAAAACAAGATGATCCTTTAACTAATATAAAATAATAGCTTATAAATGTCTAGTGCTCGATGTTTATCCTTTCTTAGGTAAGACTACTCGACTTAGTTGTTCTAGCTCTGCCGCCATTTTTTCTATCCCCAATTTTCGTGCCAAAGGTACAAAATAACTTAAGGTTTCTTGGTCGATTGATTTTTATTTGGTTAGAGAAGATTCCCCGCCATCAGAGTTCTAACGAACGACTCTGATGGGGTTAATAGGATAGACGTTGAGCTAATAAAATTAAAATCCATGGCCTGTGTGCCACAGGCCATGGAAAGGGAAGAAATCTGAGGGTGATAAGGTGATAGGGCAGACCTGGAGCTATTTGAAAGGACATAATACTTAAACTAAAGATTCAAATCAAATTTATTCCACTGCAGACGAAAGCTTCTTTAGACAAATAAAATAAGAAATCTGAATTTCTATTAGAGTTCTTGGATAACCAAGAATTGAATTCCCTATATTAGTTGTTTTCTTTTCCATAGTTTTCTAGCAAAACTTTTACTTCAAGCTTTGAATTTTGGATTGTAGCCACTAGAGGATTCTCTCTTCATTATCTCTTTCATTTAATTTGCTCCATTATTTGTTAAAAATTGGACTATGTCCAAATGCTCATAGGAAGCTGCTTGCTGTAAGGGGGTATCACCTTCATTATTTTTTTTGTTTACCTTTGCCCCATTACCTACTAAAATTTGTACAATTTCTTTATATCCTTTAATAGCCGCTAAATGCAAGGGAGTATCTCCCTCATTATCTTGTTTATTCGTATCAGCTCCATGACTTATTAAAGATTTAACTACTTCTATATGTCCATTATGAGCTGCCTCGTGGAGAGGGGTATAGCCTACATCGTCTTGCTCGTCTATCTTGGCTTTCTTATCTATTAAAACTTCACCTACTTCTTTCTGACCTTCTATAGCAGCCATATGCAAAGGAGTATATCCCTCATCATTTTTTTCATCTACATTAGCGCCTTTTTCTATTAAAAGTTTAACTATCTCACTATACCCTCCTCCTGCTGCACCATGCAAAGGAGTAAAGCCCTCATCATTTTTTTCATTTACATTAGCACCTTTTTCTATTAAAAATTTAACTATCTCGCTATATCCATTTATAGTTGCCAGGTATAAAGGAGTAAATTTTTGATTATCTTTTGCATTTACATTTGCTCCGTTGTCCACAAATATACTTACCAAGCTTTTATATCCTTTACTAGCTGCTATATGTAGGGGAGTATAACCGCTTCCATTGGTTTCATCTATCCTCATGTATGGAACTGCTATTAATGCTCTAACTATATCTTCATATCCTTTCATAGTTGCTATGTACATTGCAGTTCTATCTCCCGGGTTTTTTTCATTTACTCGAATGTTTTTAGCTGTTAGTAGCACTTTGACTATACGCTCATTTCCCTTAATAGCTGCCATATAGAGCAGAGTATATCCATTTTCATTTTTTTTATTTACATCAGCACCGTTATTTACTAATGCTTTTACCATTTCTGAATCTTCATTATGGATGGCTTGTTGTAAAAGGTTAAAGCCACTGTCATTTATATTAGCACCATTTTTTATTAAAATTTCAACTATATACCTATGCCTGTTAGCAGTTGCCATGTACAAAGGAGTGAGTCCTTGCGTATTTTTTTTATCTATTTTAGCACCTTTCTTTATTAAAAACTCGACCATATTTTCGTCTCCTTTATTAGCTGCAATGTGTAAGGGAGTATCTCCTCCCTGTTCTCCTTCATCTATGTTAGCCCTTTCTTTTATTAAAATTTTGGCCATGCTTCTATGACGTTGTATAACTGCCGTATGTAATGGGGTGTAGCCTTTATTATCTTTTTCATTTATCGGAGCTTTCTTATCTAATAAAAATTTCGCCATTTCTTTGTCTCCATTATTAACCGCCAAGTGTAAAGGAGTGACACCAGCTTTGTTTTTTGCATGTATATCAGCACCCTTCTCTATTAAGAATTTAACTACCTCTAAATGCCTATTTAAAACTGCTTGGTGCAGGGGAGTAACTTCATCATTGCTTTTTTCATTTATCTCTGCACCCTTATCTATTAAAAATTTTACTAAATCTATTTGACCCTTATTAGCTGCTATCTGCAAGGGGGTGAGACCTGCTTTATTTTTTCCATTTACTGATGCGCCTTTATTTATTAAAAGTTTGACTATGTCTTCGTGATTGCTAATAATTGCTTCATGCAAGGATATGAATTCGTCTCCTTCTTGGTAATTTACTTGAGCGCCATGATCTAATAAAAATTTTATCAGATCCCAGTCTCCTTCAATAGCTGCCATATCCAAGAGCGTAAAACCTTCTTTATTTTTTCTATTTACGTCCGCACCTTTTTCTATTAATATTTTTACTATATTCTTGTGACCTTCACTGGCGGCCATATCCAAAGGTGTAGCTTTATCGTTGTTTTCTTTGTTTAAATTATTGTAATGTTTCACTAAGAATTCTACTGTTTCTTTTAACCCATCATGAGCTGCTATATGTAAAGGCGTATTACCTTCTGAATCTTGAGCACTGACATCAGCCTCCCTAGTTAACAAGGCTTTTAGAATATCTGGATTTCCTAGTTTTGTGGCCTGGTGTAAAGCGGTTGTATGAAGTTTGTCTGAAGCTGGTTTATTAATTTCTACATGATTATTGCGTTGTAATTCACGTAATGTAGTTGCTAAAAAAGGTAACCCTTTTTCTTCGGCTATCTTAACCATTGCGTCAGTAATAGGAACAACTTGTTTGTCAGAGTAGGTAGGATCATTCGTTTGCAATTGTTGGGAGGAAGAAGGAGTAGATCGTATTTCAGAGCTCCTATTCTTACAGTAAGTAAATAAGATAACTATTAATAACGTCAGTATGCTAGAAAAAGCAAGGGGAAATCTGGGTAAAATATGTTTCATTATTTAATGATTTCAATATTGAGTTAAGCAAAGAATATGCTTGTTGTTGGGCCTTAATAATTGGGATCCTTTATCTATAATATATCAAAAAATTGGGAATAAAGTTTTATATTATTGATTGTATTATTAGGCTCGTTACAAAAAAGTTACTAAATAAATATAGAGTTCTTCCTAAATCAAGAATTTACTTCTTTAGGCAGGAAGAATTTGTGAGAAATCGGACTTGTGATAGTAAGAGTTAAGCTAAATATGAAATAGTAAATTTCCCGCCCTCGGAGTCACTCACAGAGGACTCTGAGGGCGATAAGGTTTAGGCTTTTACTTTTGATTCTAAGATCAATTTTATCTTGGCTCTGAAGATGATACGCTCAGTCTTTACCTAGCTCTTTATAATGCGTTATTGCAACAGGACCTAGCTTGCCCGTTTCATAATAATTTGCACTTGAGTAGGGATAATTAACATAATCATCTACTAAAGACCATTTACCTTTAACCGGATTATGATGTATATAAGAGAGCTTTTGTTCTAACATTTTCTCGTTAAAGCACCTACGAGCATCAAATGACAGACGAAATACCTGATGTTTCTTGCCTTTTATCCTTTCTTTCGCTCTCACACCGTTTCTTAATTTCTCAAGTAGGGATGATTTTCCATGTTGCTCTAAGCCCTTTACAATTTCATAAGCAATAAATCTCTTTCCTTCACCAACAAGTTGGTTCAAGGATTTAACTGGATGAGTTGGATATAGTAAGACATGGAGATGATTAGGCATAATAATATATCCTGTTATTTGGCAATCGTCCTTGATCAGGTGGTTAAACCATTGGTATACTGCATCATATGTTTGAGATTCCTCAATCAGCGGAAGCCATTGATAGCATGTAATTGTACAAAAATACACTTCAAAATTTTGATCATGTTTTTTTATTCCTCAGAGTCCTCTGCGAGTGACTCTGAGGGCGTTGATAATATATCAAAAAATTGGGAATAAAGTTTTATATTATTGATTGTATTATTAGGCTCGTTACAAAAAAGTTACTAAATAAATATAGAGTTCTTCCTAAATCAAGAATTTACTTCTTTAGGCAGGAAGAATTTGTGAGAAATCGGACTTGTGATAGTAAGAGTTAAGCTAAATATGAAATAGTAAATTTCCCGCCCTCGGAGTCACTCACAGAGGACTCTGAGGGCGATAAGGTTTAGGCTTTTACTTTTGATTCTAAGATCAATTTTATCTTGGCTCTGAAGATGATACGCTCAGTCTTTACCTAGCTCTTTATAATGCGTTATTGCAACAGGACCTAGCTTGCCCGTTTCATAATAATTTGCACTTGAGTAGGGATAATTAACATAATCATCTACTAAAGACCATTTACCTTTAACCGGATTATGATGTATATAAGAGAGCTTTTGTTCTAACATTTTCTCGTTAAAGCACCTACGAGCATCAAATGACAGACGAAATACCTGATGTTTCTTGCCTTTTATCCTTTCTTTCGCTCTCACACCGTTTCTTAATTTCTCAAGTAGGGATGATTTTCCATGTTGCTCTAAGCCCTTTACAATTTCATAAGCAATAAATCTCTTTCCTTCACCAACAAGTTGGTTCAAGGATTTAACTGGATGAGTTGGATATAGTAAGACATGGAGATGATTAGGCATAATAATATATCCTGTTATTTGGCAATCGTCCTTGATCAGGTGGTTAAACCATTGGTATACTGCATCATATGTTTGAGATTCCTCAATCAGCGGAAGCCATTGATAGCATGTAATTGTACAAAAATACACTTCAAAATTTTGATCATGTTTTTTTATTCCTCAGAGTCCTCTGCGAGTGACTCTGAGGGCGTTGATAATATATCAAAAAATTGGGAATAAAGTTTTATATTATTGATTGTATTATTAGGCTCGTTACAAAAAAGTTACTAAATAAAATAGAGTTCTTCCGAAATCAAGAATTTACTTCTTTAGGCAGAAAGAATTTGTGAGAAATCGGACTTGTGGTAGTAAGAGTTAAGCTAAATATGAAATAGTAAATTATAAATATCTAGCACTTGACATTTATTCCTTCTTAGCTAAGACGGCTCGGCTTAGTTTTTCTAGTTCTGTCGCCATTTTTTCTATTCCCAATTTCTCAGAGTCCTCTAACGAGTGACTCTGAGGGCGATAGGAAGCTTGATAAGCTTTTGCCTTGATGCTAGCAGACTTTAACTGGCCACAAGCTGCCATGATATCTTCTCCTCTAGGAGTCCTAACAGGTGCTATATATCCTGCTTTTTCTATAATAGCAGCAAACTGCTTGATATTTGACTCTGTTGAACACTCAAACTCGGTTCCTGGCCATGGATTAAATGGGATCAAGTTGATCTTGGCAGGTATGCCTTTAATCAAGGCTACTAATTTTTTAGCATCAGCAGGACTGTCATTGATGCCATTGAGCATCACGTATTCAAATGTAATTCTTCTATATCCTGTTATTGATGCATAGTCTCTACAGGCTTGGAGTAATTCGTTAATAGGATATTTTTTATTGATGGGTACTAGATAATTACGCAATTCGTCTGTTACAGCATGTAGAGATATGGCTAGGTTAACACCTAATTCTTCGGCACAACGTTTAATCTGAGGAACTATACCTGAAGTAGACAAGGTAATCTTTTTCCGAGAGATATCAAGCCCTTGCGGGTGCGTCATAATCTGGATAGCTTTGGCCACTTGCTCATAGTTAAGGAGCGGTTCACCCATTCCCATCATCACGATATTATTAATTTTTCTGGTAGGAGCATGAGAGGGCCAATCTTGGAGTACATCTTTTGCATGAAGCAGCTGGGCTACTATTTCGCCTGCCCTGAGGTTACGTACCAATGGTTGTGTACCTGTGTGACAAAACTTACAATTTAATGTACACCCTACTTGAGAAGAGATACAGAGGGTACTACGGGTTTGCTCAGGTATCCACACCGTTTCTACCTGATTGGCATCGCTGAAAGCAAGTAACCACTTTATTGTCTTATCTTTTGAAATAAGTACTTGATGTTCCTGGGTACGTTCCAAACTATAATGTAGGCCTAGTGTCTCTCTGAATAATAAGGGTACATTATTCATGGTTGAAAAGGCCTGTACGCCTAGCTGATATACCCATCTCCATATCTGGTCTGCACGAAAAGCAGGTCCTTTTAATAGCTCTATGGCTGTGCGTAACTCTTCTATCGTTAAATCAAAGAAATTTTTTGTAGTACCCAACAGTAAAAACAATTTAAAAGAGTTAAGCTATCCAAGTAGAATAATGGCAAAATTAGCTAAAGTGGTCTTAAAAACAAATGATCTTTTTAAAATGGTAACTGCTTTACCAAGCAGTCAGATAACTACTACACTAAGAGACTCTGATGGCGATAGGACTATAAGATAGGGTAGACCTGGAGCTATTTGAAACAACATCGTACTTAAACTAAAGATTTAAATCAAATTTCCTAAGAACCTCATTCAGAGAAACTTTTAAATCTGTATTTGGAGTTCTTCTTCCAATAATTAATGCACAGGGCACCGCATATTCTCCAGCAGGAAATTTCTTTGAATAGGAGCCTGGAATAACTACCGACCTCTCTGGAATATATCCTCGATATTCTTTGGGTTCTCCTGGTTCAGTAACATCCAATATATGTGTGCTAGCTGTTAGGGTAACATTTGCTCCTAATACCGCTTCACGTCCTACAACAATCCCTTCTACAACAGAGCATTTAGCACCTATAAATACACCATCTTCTACGATAACTGGCTTTGCTTGCACAGGCTCTAAAACTCCGCCAATGGCTGCTCCAGCGCTTAAATGAATATTTTTACCTAGTTGTGCACAGCTTCCTACAGCAGCTCCTATATCAATCATGGTATTTTCTCCTATATATGCACCAATATTTACATAAGAAGCCATAATAATAACACCTGGTCTCAAGCAAGTTCCATATCGAACTATACCAGGAGGAACTACCCTGACACCAAGCTCTTTAAAATTATGTTTCAAAGGTATTTTGTCATAAAATGTTAATTTCCCTATTTCCATTATCTCAGTCTGTTGGATGAGGAAATAAAGTAAAACAGCTTTTTTAGCCCATTCATTTACTTGCCACCCTTCATCAGTGCTTACAGCTATACGAGTTAAACCCGTATCTAAGGCTTCTATGACCCCTCTTATTGCATGTTGCACATCTGGTTGACTGAGTAGCTCTCTGTCTTGCCAGGCGTTTTCTATGGCTTGTATCCAAGTTGCATTTATCATTTCTTGCTGAAGTATAGTTTTGGTCATTAAAGTTCTTGCCTAACCGTCGCCTTGAGTCCTCTGCGTTCGTCAGTAATTGGTTCTTCATATTTACTTATTGCAGTAAACTTCGGTTTCTCGCAAATTTCTTCCTGCTCAGATAAACTCAATTCTTGATTATGTAAGAACTCTATTCTAAAGTCTTTCAAAAAAAGCTAAAAAAAGGCTCGTTAGCAAATTTGTATAGGTATATTTTTGGGGTAAAACTAGATGTTTAAAATGCATATAATAAACAAGATTAATCTAGGTAAAGTACTAAAATTTAATATAAATCATAAGTTTAAGAAAAATATATAACCACCTGATTTTCAATAAATAAAATTCAATTAACAAATAAAATTTGGTGGAAAATAATTCAAAAGATTAAGTGGATCATGGCAGTAAAATAATGAACCTATTAAGTCACAACTTTTGTAATATAATGTGATACCTAATACAAGCTGATTTTAAGTTAGCCTAAAACAAATTTAGGCTAACTTAAATATATTAGATTTATCTAAAATAATTTTTAGACTTACTTAATTTGTCGTATTATTGCTCTTAGAAGAGAGTTTTTGCAAAACCAAGAACTCTAATAGAATAAACTCATGGACCTTACCCATACGGAAGAGAATTATATTAAAGTCATTCATCATCTCTCAAATGGCGGACAACAACTGGTGTCTACCAATAGCCTAGCTAATTACTTAGGTACAAGCCCCGCAGCTATTACAGATATGATTCAGCGGCTACATCAAAAAGGCTTGATTATCTATCAAAAATATCAAGGAGTCAATATAGCTGCACCAGGAACAGCAAAAGCTATGCAAATATTGCGTAGACATAGGTTATGGGAAGTATTCTTAGTAAAAAAACTTAAATTTACCTGGGATGAAGTACAAGAAGTTGCTGAAGAATTAGAACATGTTCAATCTGATCTGCTTATACGGCGGCTAGATGATTATTTGGATCATCCTTCTTATAGTCCTCATGGCGAGCCGATTCCTGACATACATGGAGAGATAAAAACACAAGCACAAATAGTACTCAGCCAGCTAGAAATAGGATCTACAGGTACTCTAGTAGCTGTAAAAGATGATTCAGCACCATTTTTGCAATACCTCAATAAAAAAAATATTTACTTGGGAGCAGTAGTTAAAGTCCTAGAAAAAAATTCTTTTGATCAGTCTATGGAAATAAGTATTGATGGAAGCATAGGAATAACTATATCTCCTAAGGCTAGTGATAATTTACTTATAATATGTTAAGATCACCTGGTTATAAATTGGTTCTTCTCTTGATTATCCTGTTGGGAAATAGTGGATATAAGCTATATGCCCATTCTACTTGTAAAATAGTTGCTACTACAAGCATTATTGGAGATGCTATTGAAAATATTGTAGGAGATAGCGCCCAAGTAATAAAATTGATGGGGCCTGGAGTAGATCCTCACGCCTATAAAGCAACTCCACAGAATATACAAGATCTTAGTCGTGCAGACATTATCTTTTATAATGGGTTACACTTAGAAGGAAAAATGGCAGATATATTGGCTAAGTTCAGCAAAAGAAACCCTGTTTTTGCAGCTAGTGATGGTATTGATACAGTGAACTATTTAGGAGATTTTAAATATGTAGATGGATTAGATCCACATATTTGGTTTGATGTATTACTTTGGAAACAGGCCCTTCTATACATGAGTGAGTGCTTGCAGAAAATAGATACGCTATCAGCTAATTACTACCAAGAAAATACACAGAAATATGTTAAGCAGCTTGATGAACTGCACGAAAAGATCCAAAAGTCTATTCAAGAAATTCCTAAAAATCAACGTGTACTTATTACAGCTCATGATGCTTTTACTTATTTCGGTCGGGCATATGACATAGAAGTGAAAGGATTACAAGGTATATCTACTGTAACAGACTGTGGACTCAGAGATATAACCAACCTGGTTGAGTTCATTATAAAACGAAATATTAAAGCTATATTCCCTGAAAACTCCGTTCCTAATAAACCATTAAGAGCTGTTGTAGAAGGCTGTAGAAAACGAGGCCATATGGTCACGTTAGGCCAAGAGCTTTACTCTGATGCTTTAGGGGAAGAAGATGCGTGGCAAGGAACCTACATAGGAATGGTTAGTACAAATGTCCAAACTATTGTTGATGCACTTAAATAAAATGAATAACCAAAACGATTCTATATCTTTATTAAATATACATAATTTATCTATTTCTTATGGCCAGAAACCAGTTTTATGGGATATAAATTTGGAATTGCCTATCGGCAAAGTTATTGGTATAATAGGCCCTAATGGTGCTGGCAAATCTACTTTTATTAAGGCTGTTATGGGATTAATACCTATTGATAGTGGTTCGATCAAAATTTTTGAAAAAACCCTTCAAGAAGTTAGTAGACGAGTAAGTTATGTACCTCAGCGAAACTCTGTAGATTGGGACTTTCCTGCCTCTGTATTTGATGTAGTACTGATGGGTAGATATGCACATTTGGGGCTTTTTCAGCGACCTCGTCAAATAGACAAAGAAATAGCAATGCAGGCATTAGCACAAGTAGAAATGCAGCACTTGGCTCAGCGCCAAATAGGTCAGTTATCAGGTGGGCAACAACAACGTGTTTTCTTAGCTCGGGCATTGGCACAAGAAGCAGACCTATATTTTATGGATGAGCCGTTTGTAGGAGTAGATGCTGCTACTGAAAAATCGATTATTACCCTGTTAAAGGATCTGGCTGCACAAGGCAAATCTATTATAGTCGTACACCATGACCTACAAACAGCCCCCCAGTATTTTGATTGGGCTATCTTATTAAATATGCGTTTGGTTGGTGCTGGTCCTGTACAGGATATACTAAAGCCCAACCTATTGCAAGCAACTTATGGAGGGAAGTTGACGCTTTTAACTCAAGTAGGTGATTTAATGGAGAAAACGGAGTTTCCTATCAAGGAAGCAGAATAGCAGAAAAGAATTAAAAATGTTTAGTGAAGTAATGCTCAAAAATCGCAATCATCTGTTTTTCAAGGAATTTTTTCCTGCATTTGGTTTATTTATGAAAAAACCTAAACAAACTTTCAAGTAATGAGCTACAATCCTTTGCTAATGAGAGAATGTTATTTTTTATGCTTAGCTCTAATACAATGAGAACTTTTATTGATTTCTTTACCTTATCCGATCCCAACATTCGATACGTAGTATTAGGGACCATGCTACTAACCAGCAGTGCAGCTATTGTAGGTACTTTTGCTTTGCTTAAAAAAAAGGCTTTACTGGGAGATGCAACAGCACATGCGGTGTTTCCAGGTATTTGTATCGCTTTTATGTGCACAGGCACCAAGCATCCTATTTATCTAGCTATAGGTGCTTTTGCAACCGGTTGGCTAGCCCTACTGCTAATAGATATGCTCACTAAATACTCTAAAATAAAAGAAGATATAGCTATAGCCCTATTACTTTCTATTACATTTGGAATAGGCACTTTGTTACTTTCTATTATTCAAAATTCAGCTAATGTAGCCCAAGTAGGTCTTAATAACTATTTATTTGGTAAAGCAGCGGCGTTACTAGGTGAGGACTTAATATTGTTAAGCATATTAGGTTTAATTATTTTAATAACGATTGGCAGCTTTTTTAAAGAATTTACTTTGATTGCATTTGACAAGGCTTTTGCTCAATCCCTTGGGTTACCAGTAAGCTTACTCGAATTTATATTCACCAGCCTTATTGTATTAGCTATTGTAATAGGTATCCGTGCAGTTGGGATCGTATTAATGGCTGCAATGCTCATTACTCCTGCTGCTGCTGCTCGCTTTTGGACCGATCGTCTTTTAACAATGGTAGGCCTAGCAGCCCTATTTGGGCTTTTATCCGGACTTTTAGGTAGTTTTATATCATATATAATCCCAGGTATGCCAACAGGCCCTTGGATTGTATTGGTCGTTACTACTATTGCTTATGTTTCTTTTCTATTTGCCCCACATAAAGGTATTGTAGCAAGAAGACTACGTCAACAACGCCATCAACAAAAAATTTTACAAGAAAATATACTCAAGTTATTTTATGAACTAGGAGAAAAGAATGATGATTCCTTTGGTTTTAGGTCTATACAAGACCTTATATACCATCGGCCTATATCTATTGACAAGCTTATAAAAGGAATTAAGTTTTTAGAAAACGGTGGATTCCTGTATCATAAAGGAGATAAATGGCGCCTGACAGGTGCAGGCAAAAACGAAGGTCAACGTATAACGCAGCAACATCGTCTTTGGGAGTTGTATCTGAGCAAATATCTACAAATAGAACCCATTTACACCCATGAGAATGCAGAACTGATAGAACATGTGTTAACACCTGAATTAGTTAAGGAGTTATCCAAGTTATTAGAAAATAATAATGACCAGAGAACTAAGTAAAGTTAACGTAAATAATCAAAGGCTTTTAGATATTTGAAAAAACTAAACACTAATGTTTTCTTAAAATTGATCACCGATAAATATTTTATAATCTTTATATTTAATTTTGGCATTCCAGCTATATACTACAAAAAGAAATAAAGTGTATTTTATAGTTAGAAGTAGAAAAATTATATTAATCTTTTAAAATTAATAAAGCTATTTTGTTAAAATATTTAACATATCCCCTAAAAAGTGTAGGAGCTTATTCTATTTTTCTATGCTCTATGTTCTCTAATAGAGTAAAGTGGAAGATCTATTTTCAGCAAATTATAGATGAATGTATAGATATAGGCATTCGATCTCTTACCATTGTAGTGATTGTTTCCATATTTATGGGCGCTGTAACTTGTATTCAGATTAGCTATAATCTTAAATCTCCTTTTGTACAAGATTTTTTAGTAGGCTATGGAGTTCGTAATATGGTTATACTCGAGCTAGCACCTACGATAATGGCAATTATATTCGCAGGAAAAGTAGGATCTAATATTGCCAGTCAGCTAGGTTCCATGCGTATTACAGAGCAAATTGATGCACTAGAAGTTATGGGAATCAATCCAACCACCTATCTAGTACTTCCTAAGATTTTAGCCAGTATACTCATGTACCCATTGCTAGTTATTTTATCAGGCACTTTATCGATTTATAGTGGGTACTTGGCAGCAAAATTTGTGTTACCTATGGCAGCCGAAGATTATATCTATGGAATCCGTTTGATGTTTGAGCCCTACACCATTCAATTTGCAATTTATAAATCACTAGCTTTTGCTTTTTTAGTAAGCTCGATTGCTGCTTATAAAGGATTTTATGTGTTTGGAGGGGCTGTAGCAGTAGGAAGGGCAAGCACCGAAGCTGTGACTAATAGTTGTATTGCTATTTTAGCGGCTGACTATGTACTAACGCAATTACTTTTATAATTTCTTAAAATAAAGTAATGATTGAATTTAACCACATTAGTAAATCCTTTGATGGCAAGCTAGTCTTAGATGATATTAGTGGTCATTTTCAGCGAGGGAAAATAAGCTTAGTCATTGGGACCAGTGGTACTGGTAAAAGTGTGCTTCTTAAATGTATTGTAGGGCTCATACAACCCAGTCATGGAAGTATTACGTTCGACGGTCGAGATATACTAGGAGGGAGTAGAAATACCATTATCAGTATTAAACGAGAGATCGGTATGTTATTTCAGGGTGGCGCTTTGTTTGATTCTAAAAATATAGAAGAAAATGTCATGTTTCCCCTAGATATGCTTACCGATATGCCTAAAAGTGAAAAGCTAGATCGTGTCAACTTTTGTTTAGAACGAGTAGGGCTTAGCAATGTCAATAAAAAGCTTCCTAGTGAACTTAGCGGAGGCATGCAAAAAAGAGTGGGTATAGCCAGAGCCATAGTCAATAATTCCAAGTACTTATTTTGCGATGAACCTAACTCGGGGCTTGATCCTCAAACATCTTTATTAATAGATGAGCTAATACAGGAACTTACCCATGAATACAATATTACTACTGTAATAGTAACTCATAACCTAGATACCATATTTACTGTGGGAGATCGTATTTTGTTTTTAGATCAGGGAAAAAAAGCTTGGGAAGGTACTTCTAAGGAGTTGTTTCATACTGATGTGCAATCTCTTAAAGATTTTCTTTTTGCTAGCAGAATGTTACAGTTAATAAAAAGCCCTGACTAACATAAATAAAACATAATAAGATCCTTTTTGGGCTAACTGCTAGAAATGTTTAGCTTATTAATTAATCCAAGTTGTTAATCAATTTGTAACTTGGGAACTGGGATTACCTAAATTATTATTACGTTATGAAACTGACTATCTTAACTCCGAACAAACAAATTTTTGAAGGCCATATAACTAGTGTAACCATTCCAGGTAGCGCAGGGGCTTTTCAGATACTAGCAAATCATGCACCTATCATAAGCTCATTAGAGCCAGGAAAAATTACTTATGTGAATGAGGGTGAAAAAAACGAATTAATGATTCAACAAGGAATAGTTTCAGCCCACGATAATCAAGTTACAATTTTAGTAGAAATATAAATACGAAAGAAGCATCTAACCAACCATATAACATATGGCTAAACATGAGTTATTAACCCTACAAAATGTGGGAAAAGCTACACTAAAGGACCTTGAACTTTTGGACATTACGAGTATCCAACAGTTGGCCAAAGCTGACCCAGATGAGCTATTTCACCGATTGGGAATCATAAAGGGCAGCACTCAGAATCCCTGTAATTGGGATGTCTTTGCAGCCATTATTCATGAAGCCAAGACAGGCGAAAAAACACCCTGGTGGGAATGGTCAAAGGTTCGTGGAAATAAGTTCGAAAAACATAAGAAATAACCTTGTTTGTTAATATTCCTACACTCTACTTTTATCTTCCTTTTCTGCTGCTTTTTATGCTTGTAGCAGTTTATATAGAGCGTAAACTAGCTGCCTTTATACAAGATCGTCTAGGTCCTATGGAAGTAGGATACAAAGGAAGTTTACAAACCTTAGCCGACTTATTGAAGCTTGTTCAAAAAGAAATAATCATTCCGCAAGAAGCCAATAAAAAGCTTTTTGTATTAGCCCCTATTTGGATATTAATTACAATAGTGGCAGGTTTCGTTGTTTTACCAGTTAACAATACATGGCTTGGCGCACCTACCCATACAGGGTTGCTTTATCTTCTAGCAATGGTCTCACTAAAAGTTGTAGGCATCCTTCTAGCAGGCTGGGCTTCCAATAATAAATTTGCCCGCCTAGGAGCCATCCGGGCAATTGCACAATTCCTAGCTTATGAAATTCCGCTGGGGCTTAGTGTACTATGCGTGGTTGTGGTATGCCGGAATTTAGACTTAGGTATGATTTCTTCTTACCAGGGCCTTGGCACATACGGTTTAGATCCAAACCATACACCAATTAGCTATTTCTTAGGCATTAAAGGATTAGAAGTCACGCAAGTTGGAGGCATATTTAGTTGGAATATTTTCCGCATGCCTTGTTTAAGTATAGCATACATCATTTTTTTCATAACCTCATTGGCTATCAGCAATAGAATTCCCTTTGATTTGGCTGAGGCCGAATCAGAGTTGATTGCTGGTTACCATACAGAATACTCAGGTCTATATTGGGCTTGGATGATGTTATCTGAATATGCCCTGCTTTTTTTAATGGCATTGTTCGGCGTTATTTTATTTTGGGGAGGTTGGAATAGCCCTTTTCCTAATATAGGACCACTCAAACTAGCCACCTATACCAATGGCTATCCATGTACCTGGTTAGGGAGTATATGGACTTTTTTTTGGTTATTTGGCAAAACAATGTTGGTTATTCTAATTCAAATGTGGATTAAATGGACTTTCCCTCGTTTACGAACAGATCAGTTTATCAAATTCTGTTGGCTATATTTAATTCCACTAGGATTACTTACCCTATTAATAACCATCTGGTGGCAATTTCTTATATTGTAAATCGATTACTTAGGTTACTTATACATGCGACCCAAAAATCTGTTTCAACACATTCAAAGCCTTTGGAATGCCCTTCAGCTTACTGGAAGTCATCTGTACCAGAGTATAAGATCCGCCGTGCCTAAAAACCGCGTTACTTTACATCAAGATGGAAGTACGATAACCTTACAATATCCTCACGAAAAATTGCCCATACCAGACAGAGGTCGCTATAAACTCCATAATGCCATAGAAGATTGTATCGTATGTGATAAGTGTGCCAAAATTTGTCCTGTAGACTGCATTGAAATAGAAGCCATACCAGCTCCTGATGTGATAGGCACAACCAGCAATGGAATGAAAAAGCGAATCCATGCAGCTAAGTTTGATATAGATCTGGCCAAATGCTGTTTCTGTGGACTTTGTACTACTGTTTGTCCTACAGATTGCTTAACCATGACATCAGAATATGATTTTAGCGTGTTCGATGTGCTAGAACATAAAATATCATTTGCTGAAATGAATGAACAAGAAATTATTGAAAAGAAGCAAATATGGGCAGAACACCTAGCTCATAAAAATGAAGCTGCAAAGCCGGAAATATCCAACGAGCCAACCTACAATTAGTTACAATGCTTATCAACTTCCTATATTATTTGCTTATGGTATTGGTAGCCTTTGGAGCAGTCCGCATCCTCTTCACTGCTCATATCATTCATGCAATTATCAATTTAATTCTTGTAGTTATATGCTTATCAGCACTCTATTTTTTACAGGGAGCAACCTTTGTAGCCATGATACAGCTAAGTGTATATATAGGAGGGATGTTGGTATTGCTCGTAGCTAGTCTCTTATTTATTAAACCAAACTTAGTAGATACAAATAATTTAGGTAAAAAATTCACTTATAACACCATTATTGTAGGTAGTATACTCGCCTTTTTTGTGCTGTTTATTGGGTATTTATGCAAACAAAGTATTCAAAAATTTATCTTACCTACACCAAATATAATCGTTGGAACAATTCAGGAATTGGGATATCAAATATTAGGAACATATGGACTTGCATTTGAGTTAGTTAGCATCATTATATTGACAGCCTTTGTCGGTGTAGTGTATGTCATTATCTCCAAAGTATATAGGCAGAAATAGCTAAACTTGAGTGAATGAGCAATTTGATCATAAATCTTTCTATATCAATCAAATAAAGTTTAAATTTTTTATTAAATTGCTTCCCTTTAGCCTATCTTAATGCATAGGTAATGGCTAAATTCATATATTTGCCTTTTAAAATATCTCAAGTATGTTAACCATTAATGCACTAACCTATCATGTGGGTGCAAGAGCTCTTTACGAAAACGCGTCTTTATTCATTAAACCAAAAGATAAAATAGGTCTTATTGGATTAAATGGCACTGGAAAATCTACCTTACTTAAACTTATCGCTGGTAATTTAATCCCAGACTCAGGCAATATTGGTAGGAATAAAGAATGTACCCTTGGCTTTTTAGATCAAGATTTGCTCTCTTTTCGTTCGCAGGATAGCATACGTCAGGTGGCTATGCAAGCATTTGAGGAGGTCTTGGAGCTAGAGAAAAAGATCGAGGAAGTGCTCAAACAGATGGAAACCAATTATGAAGATAGTCTGGTAGATAAACTTGCAGATTTACAAGAAAAGTTAGGTCAACTAGATGGATATGAAGCACAAGCTAAGGCAGATGCAGTATTGGAGGGAATGGGTTTTGCCACAAAAGATTTAGATAGACCTCTAGAAGAATTCTCTGGAGGCTGGAGAATGCGAGTGATGTTGGCCAAGCTATTATTACAGAAACCTGCATTACTTATGCTCGATGAGCCCACCAACCACTTAGACTTAATATCCATACAATGGCTAGAAGGTTATTTACAAAACTATGAACATGCTTTTATCGTAGTGTCTCACGATAGACGTTTTTTAGATAATGTGACTAATAAAACTGTAGAAGTTGTCAATAAACAACTATACCCCTATGCGGGCAATTACAGCTTTTATCAAGCTGAAAAGGCAGCAAAAGCAGAATTACAGGAAAACGCCTACAAAAATCAGCAGAAGAAAATAGAACAAACAGAAAGTTTTATAGATCGCTTCCGTTATAAATCTACCAAGGCGAAACAAGTACAGTCTAGAATCAAAATGCTAGAAAAGATAGATCGGGTAGAGTCTATAACTACTAGTGCGCCCACTGTCAAATTTAATTTTGATACGCAGCAGACAGCAGGTAAAATTGTAGCCAAACTTTCTCAGGTTAGCAAAAGATATGAAGATCTTGAACTACTACACCAAGCGCAGGCAACGATAGAACGGGGAGATAAAATAGCATTGATTGGTGCTAACGGAAAAGGTAAGAGTACTTTATTACGTATTATAGCTGGCCAAGAGTCTGCTGATAGTGCTAACATAGAACAAGGTCATCAGGTAACAACTGCCTTTTATGCCCAGCATCAACTAGAATCTTTGAATCTAGAAAACACCATTTTCCAGGAATTGCAAGAAGTAGGTGTAGGCAAATCTGAAACAGAGTTAAGAAAGATTGCAGGTATGTTTTTATTTACAAAAGATGACGTATATAAAAAAATAAAGGTACTTTCAGGAGGTGAAAAATCACGTGTAGCACTAGCTAAAGTGCTCTTATCTCAAGCTAACTTCTTGTTATTGGATGAACCTACCAACCACCTAGATATGATATCGATTGATATCTTGGCACAAACCCTACAACAATATAAAGGGACAGTAATTATTGTATCTCACGATCGGCATTTTGTAGCACAAGTTGCTAACAAAATTTGGTATCTTGAAGATAAGAAGATTAAAGAATATCCTGGTGATTATGAAGCTTATGAATACTGGAAACAGCATGAGAAACAAGCATAGGTTACTTCTAATTCAATCCATATAGCTTTTAGGATATAATATAATTATAAATATTTCTTATCATCTAGATTTCTAATTTAAACTGGGTTATCTATGAGTTTATGAAAAAATACATTAATAGTATAACCAACAAGAACTTTGTGCTTGGCCTATGTGCAGGCATTGGTTTATGTCTAGGTCTATATTTATCCCAAGGATTAATAAAAAAGCCCGATTATAAATTCAATAAGGTATTAGCGTATATTGAAAAATACTATTTAGAAGAAATAAACAAACAGGATTTAGAAGCACTTACAGAAACAGCTATTGCTAAATTAGCCAATCAGTTGGATCCTCACACTACATACATCAATGCCCAACAAAATGCAATCAATCAACCTTATCTACAAGGTAATTTTGAAGGAATAGGCATTGAATTTGCCATATTACAAGATACCATTTACGTATTAAATTCTATTCCTCATGGCCCTGCTCATCAAGCA
This sequence comes from Candidatus Amoebophilus sp. 36-38, assembly GCA_001897825.1. Lineage (GTDB taxonomy): Bacteria > Bacteroidota > Bacteroidia > Cytophagales > Amoebophilaceae > Amoebophilus. The sequence continues at coordinate 24,321 of MKUM01000024.1, read as the reverse complement.
GGCATTCAGCCAGGTGATAAAATTATACAAATAGACGACCAGAGCTGGACAAAAAAGGATTTGGCATTCAATGAGATAATAGAAAAAATGAGAGGCCCTAAAGGTTCTTCAGTCAAGCTTTCCATACAACGCAATAAAGAAAAACAGTTGCTTGATATTCATGTCGTAAGAGATCAAATTCCTACCCAATCTATAGAAGCTAGCTATATGTTAAATAACCAAACAGGTTATATCAAGTTAGCTCACTTTGCAACGCACACTTATAAAGATTTCGTGAAAGAAATTAATCAACTGCGCGAACAAGGCATGCAACAACTACTACTTGATTTACGAGATAATTTAGGAGGCTATTTAACACCAGCCTTAGCTATAGGTGAGGAAATGTTGGAACCAGGAAAGTTGATGCTATATACCAAAGGAAAGTATAAAGGCTTTAATAAAGAATATTATGCAGAGGGCAAAAATAGCCTTCAAAAAGTACCGATTATCATCTTATTAAATGAGCAAACTGCTTCTGCTGCAGAACTCTTGGCAGGGATTTTGCAAGATCATGACAGAGCACTTATTGTAGGTAGAAGATCGTTTGGTAAGGGACTTGTACAATGGCCGATCGAATTTAAAGATAAATCTGTCTTAAATTTAACCATAGAACGCTATTTTATGCCAAGCGGTAGATTTATACAAAAACCATATGATAGAAATAAAAGAAGCGCTTATCAGTACGATTTAGGAACTAGATATCAAAGGGGAGAATATTTCTTTGCCGATAGTATCCAATTTGACCCATCACTAACATATAAAACTACTGTAGGCAGAACAGTTTATGGTGGAAGTGGCATTATGCCTGATTATTTTATACCCCTAGATACTACCTCCTATAGCAACTATATAGATGACTTACTAGATAACTATGTAATACAGCAATATGCTATAGAATACACGCATTCACATGAAGCGCAGTTATCAAAAATGAATTTAGAAGATTATGCTAAAAATTTTCAGGTAACTCAGGCTATGTGCAAGCAGCTTATCACACATGCAACAAGGCTAGGCGTACAGCAACCTGATATAATAACTGATCCAATAAGTGCATCCGTGAAGCATTTACTAAAGACACATATTGCTAAAGTGTTGTGGCAAAATCAAGGGTTTTATCAAATATACAATACAACAGATAAGACTATTCTACAATCTTTGCAACTGTTTAAGGAAGCCGAGGCATTACTCCAGGAAAATATTGCTGATGTGGCAGAGCGAGCTAGGAAGCCTATAAATTAAAAAGCTATAAATCTTAGAATTATCTAGAATTATACTGTAATTTAAGTATAAAGGGGGAGTGGGTCAGGTCAGAAAGTAACTTAGATGGCAAAAGCAAATTCATACTTGCACCAAACATTTTCCATGCAACAGTTATAAAACGTGTTTTGTTTACCAATAACATACGAAACATAACCATCACTCTATGTATTAGGTCATTCCGGCCCTGATATGCTGACGAACAAGCTATAGCGGGAATCTAGTAAAATGTAGTTTAGATAAACTGAAGTCAGCACAAAATCTAGAATAGTTGAAGTTTGGAAAGGAGTCTATTATATGAATAATCAAAAACAAACCATATCATCATGAATAATTTAAAGATTATTACATCCACAACAAGACCTGGTAGGAGAGGAATCGGGATTGCTCATTGGGTTACTGGATTAGCCCAGCAGACAGGTAAATTTAATGTAGAACTTATCGACTTGGCTGAAATCAACCTTCCATTTTTTGATGAACCCAACTTTCCTCGCCAACAACAATATCAGCACGAACATACTAAAAGATGGAGTGCCACAATTAATGCAGCTGATGCATTCATCATTGTACTTGCAGAATACAACAACGGATTTCCTGCACCTATTAAAAATGCCATAGATTACCTATTCAATGAATGGATGTACAAGCCCGTATCCTTTGTAAGTTATGGCGGTATTGCTGGTGGTCTACGTTCCGTACAGATGCTTAAGCAGGTTGTTGCTGCGCTACATATGCTGATCTTGACTGAATCCGTAAGTATTCCTTTTTTTAACAAATTCTTCAGTGATACAAGAGAATTTAAACCAGACGAGACCACCATTAAATCAGCCCAGACTATGATTGTTGAACTAGATCGTTACTGCCAGGCTTCCAAGACATTAAGAGGGGTGAAATGATAGAGCTGTAATCAATCAACTAATAATATTAATATTTGGAGCGGCATTATTAAATTTACTGATAGTATTTATATGATTTATGGCCATTTCTTCTAAAATAAAAAGATTACTATTAGCTGGATCAGGCGGATTTTGCCAAAATCCGGAATGCAATACTTCTTTGTTTTTACTTTCTAAAAATGAAAAAGTTGATGAAATTGAAGAGTTAGCTCATATTGTAGGGAAAAACACGAAAAGTCCAAGAGGAAAAAATAATTTAAGCCTTAGAAAAAGAAATGAGTATGGCAATATTATTGTATTATGCCCCAACTGTCATACTAAAATTGATAAAAGTCCTGAATTATTTACTGTCGATTTATTGAAGGAGTGGAAAAATAAGCATGAAGAAAAAATTAAGGCACGTTTTCATATACCTGAGTTTAAAACTAGATTAGAATTAAAACAAGAAATAGAACCATTACTTTTGGAGAATAAGTTAATTTTTAATCAGTATGGACCCCAATCGCTTACTGCCATAGAAAATCCACAATGTGAAGAAGCGTCTGCAAGGTGGAGGGAAAAATCTTTTGAAAAAATAATTCCCAACAATCGTAAAATCTACGAATTGTTACAACGAAATATCAAGCTATTAAATGACAATGAGAAGACTGTATTGATTCAGTTCAAAATGCATACAGAGGATTTTGAACATAATACATTAGCTAAAAACAAAAATCCAACAGTATCGCTATTTCCAGAAAAGATTATTGAAATTTTAAATTAAACGAATATGCCTGACCAAGATACAAGATACAAAAAATTGCCTCGTCCTGAAAGTATCGAGTTTTTTAAAACTAGCATGAATTTTCACAAGGCCGTTACTTCATCTGAAGAAATAGCTGAAGTACGTTATCTTATTAAGCGAGAAAAGAAGTCTGAAATTAGAGTTTTTCTAACAAATCTCTATATTGTTGGAATCGCGGATGTATACGAAATAATCCAAGAATTCCCAGATGTTGATTGTATTGTAACAATGAGTGCATGGAATTCATATTCTGAACAAGCAAAGATGTTGTGTAAGGACAACAAGATAGGCTTATTCACTTACTCAGAATATTATGCAGCGTTGCGCTATGATAGCGAAGAATTTTATAATTACGAGCCTCCAAAAGAGGATATCTAAAGAAGAGTTATCTGGATTTATTTTATATCTGTTTGGTTCCTCAAGCAGATCCAATGACTTTAGTGATATTGATTTACTAATTGTATATGATGAAAATCTCATATCTGTTAAATCAGCAATTTTATTCCGTAATAAAATATTTTGCTGCTTGAAGGAAAATTGTAACACGATTATTGATATATGTTTGTTAAGTAAAAGTGAGAATAACCAAACATATTTTTCTGAAAAGGAAAATGCGATAGAACTTACACTGTTCAATTTGTAGTATGCCTCCTGTAATTTAATTTGTTTTCCGCCCCCAGAGTCACCCGTTAGGGGACTCTGGGGAGAATGAGAACAATTTTAGGTACTATACCTCATCAGAGTCCTCACGTATTAATCTATTAAAGAACCCAGATACAGAAAGAAAATCAGCTTTTATAACTGCGCTGGACCTGCACGCATATTTATTATATAATTCAGCTATAATTAACTTTTCCATCCAGTCTAACCCTTTTGTATTAAATTCAAGGTGAAGTACTCTTCGATGTTTTTGACTTAGTGGCCTGTGGGTCACAGGCCACGGTAGGGAAATTAACTCTAAAACTGCCAAGCTAATGCATAAGTTAAATCTACCTATTACGTGAATTTGTAAGGAAGTTAGGGATTAAATAATCTTATTCCTTATTTTTTACTAGCAACTTGGATTAAATAGGCTAAATAGGCTTTTAGCCTTTTAAAGATAGGATATACCCCCTAGGCTATGCGTAAATCGTTAAATTTCAATCAATCCAAATCCATCTATTTCACGCTCTTAGTATGCTAGGAACACATCATATGTAGATAATATTATTTTTTTGATTTTTTTCTAAAAATATTTGCATTTAAATGAAACTTTGTTTATGTAGTGTTCCTGGGAGAGAAAAGCAAGGAATAGTAGCTAGTTATTTTTCACCTTTTAAATAATACGGCCATGCACACTTATCCTAAAAAAATCACTGCTATTATACTTCTTTGTAGCCATATGCTTATGAGCTGCTGGAACTCTAAGCTAAATCTAAATAAAGAAGAAGTAAACCCTATTGATCAACAACATACAAGCAAGAAATATAAACAAGCGCTTGCCTATAATGACACGAATTTACCTACCGATGATAGTGAGCAGGTGGCGTTGCCTGAGGCTCAGGAGAAGCTCAATAACTTAGAGATTACTACAGACGCTATTAAAGCAGAGCTCAAACCTTCAGAAGATACCAAGGCATTAACCTTGCTCACGTCTTGCGCTACACAAGAACACAGTGGGGAAGTAATAGCAGATACTGGTCAAAAACAGAGGCGCTCAATACGACAATCTGATGGTATGCTATGCTATATATCAAAAGAAAAACCCCTCGTACTTCAAGACCAACCTCCCGAACTTACGTTAAGAAATTATCCAAGCACTTTCCCAAACCTACTCATCCCCCCTAATAAAGTTCATTCTCAAGCAAACACTCAGCACACCAATAAAAAAGTACCAGTAAGTATTATTCATAGGAATAGATTCAAAGCAGACAAGGTGCTATATGCAAGCCAACGTATAGCTCAAGCTAAACGCAACGCATCCATTCAAGAAATACAAGCAATTCCCCAAGAAAAAAATAAAAATGAGGAGGTTCCTAGGCAATACTCAACAGATTCCATTTTATCTCATTTATCTCAGATTCAACATATCAGCCCTGATCCAGAACCACTTATTTTTATAGCACAAGGAGGCCATGTAGTTACTTTATACCAAAAGGCAGGGAGATGGCAAGCTAAGGTACAAGAAAACTTACCAGTAGGCTTTACCAGAAGCTACAGATTGCCAGTAGTGATAGAATTAGGATTAAACTGCTCAGCAGCAGCGGTTAAAGAGCCATCTTGGCAAAAACAGTTTATACATGTTGAAGTTGAAAAAGGATATGTGTATGTAGGTAGCAGGGGGCTTAAAGGAGGGATGAAAAGAAGGAGTAAGAAAGAAAAAAAGGAAAGGATGGAGGAAAATGCACGTCAAAAAGAAGTTGAAAAGGAAGAGAAAAAAAGAGATAATCTTGAAATCAATAGCCACTATCAATACGAAGATATTGATATTCAAGCAATTTTGTTAAGTAGACTAAAACAATTGGTTACAGATTTTCCGATATGCTTCTCAAAACCAATCCATGTGCTAGCCGCTGTTGATGATATTATTGATGGCCAATTAAGACAGCGATTAGAGCAGGAAAAAGCAGCCAATCAAGGAAAACGAGTGTTGCTCATTCCATGTAATTTAGGGAACTTTCATTGGGTTGGGATTCTAATAGAAATCGAGACAGATGGGCAAATCTTACGCGCTGAGTACATTAATTCATTAAATAATTCTGTTGGTGCCCAAAAAAGGTTAGAAAGGTTAGAAGATCAATTAAAAGAAATTTATCCAAATTATAGTTTACAATCACGTTCTTTATTAAAACAGAATGATTCTAGTAGTTGTGGTGCATATACCATCGAAAATTTACTACTCGCGATAGGGAATTCAGCAATTCCAAAATTTAGCACTGAAGACATACGTCGTTCACATTTAGATTGTTTAAAAAAGTATAATCCGAAATTTTACGATGCTTTTTATATTCGACAAAGAGATAATAGATCAACTACTGCAAGTATTCATGAACAATTAGGATATCTAAAAACAAGAAAAAATATTCGGTTCTCCAAACAAGAGATTAAACGAATTTTAGCTATTAAAAATTGTTTGGTCCATATTACAAATAAAACAATAAAAAAACGTTTACAGAAAGCCTTTGAAACAAAAGAAAAATATCGAGATAATCATATATTACATTTAAATGCTATTCGTAAATCATTGAATCAAAATGTGCCAAAATTAAATAATGACAAAGACAAAAAATTATTTCAAGAGCTTATTGAATTATTATTTGGTATTAGGTGGGATGTTGGTTCTTCTTTGCCAATTGATGATAATACAAGCTTTCGTTTAGACTACAATCTAATACTTGCAATTACCCAGTGCAAAGTTAGATCAGAAAAAATAAGCGATATTCAAAAAAAGCTAGCTTGGCAGATAAAACAAGATGAAGAGTCTGCTATAAAGTTACAAGCAGAGTTATGGGTTGAAAAACCACCACAATCAAACACAGATAAAAAATCAAATAAAGATTTTTTTGAACCTTCTTTAGGAGAAAAAGAATTTTCTGAATTACTCAATCGGCCTTATCAACAAATTCCTAATACATATAATGAGGCTATAGCAGCTTTACTGGGCAATAATCCTCAAGTAAAAATTATAGACCTAAGCAAGGAAAAATTAAATAAAGAACAATTTAAAACACTCAAAGAAGCAATTGATAACAATTTTGTAGTAGGCTATATCGATTGGGGGGATGTTTCAGCAGACTGTCAAGAATTAAAAACACAGATTGAAGATAAATTAGTACAAAATATCTGTACTTATACCTACCATCCTAGTGATTATGTGCATGGCCTCCTCTCCAACCATGTCTATGAAGAATCTAAAATAGGGGACAAAATAGACCTTAGGAATTTAGCTCAAAAGTTAGGCCATGAGCTACCAACTAGTATATGGAAAATAGAACAAGTGCAGGATGACACCAAGGAATCAGGTTTTTATAGTGCTTTATATGTAAATGAAACTACCCATCAAGCAGTATTAGCTTTTCAAGGTAGCAACTATATTTGTCAAGATTATCTTCATGAAGATCCGCAAGGAATATTAGGGAATGCTGTCACAAGGCAGCAAGAATTCGCATATACAGCAACAAAGGGAGCTGCGGATTATGCAAAGAAAAGTGGCTTTAATCTGTCTATTACAGGACATTCTTTAGGAGGTTATTTGGCCGAGTTAGGTGTAGCATTTTGTTTTCTTGATGTTGACTATAGGCAGGTAAAAGCGATTGTATTTGATAGTCCAGGAACAGACAGAAAGCTGAATACTTTCCAGTCAAATGTGATTAATCCAAGTACCAAATTGGAAATAGGAAATTTACCAATAACAGTATATCTATCTGCTCCTAATTTTGTGAATTCTTGTAATGGTCATCCAGGAGAAGCATATAGAGTACATCCTAAACTAAAAGGTCCGGATTGGTTAAGTAAATTAGATATGGCAAAAAATTTGTCGGGAGTTGGCCCAGTAATTCAGATTGGACATAAAAGTTTAGTAGCTCTTTTAGGCCACAGTTTAGATATTATACTCGGTGAATTTGATTCTTCTACAGGCAAGCCAAAAGAATATGTGCGCGTAAAAGATTGGCCAAAGCTAAACACAGATAATATAGAGCATGTAGGTAAGGAAAATAAATTAAATACTTTATTAAAACCATATCTAGGAGATGTAAGTGCCGCAACTAGCAGTATGGCTAGTGTATTAAGAGATTTGCCTAATTTGATCACAGGAGAAAAACAATATTGGATTACATTAAAGCACTTAGACGAAGATTATAAAGAGCAGCCTTTAGGACTTCATGATGAATTTGAACATAAATATGTAGGCCATTATCAAATAAGCCCAATAAATATTGATAAACATCCTTTGTACATTGATAGTCATGAAAGTATAGATGGCTACTTGCATGCATTGTGGGAGGACAGAGAAGAAATAGTCGAATTAAAAACCAACGACATAACCGGAGATGTTTTAAAGAATATTTTACGAGATTATACTATTGCAGATATAGAAGATAAACCATGCCTATTGTTGAAACAGAATCCAACTCAGATACAAGCCTTACGTGACAAGATGCAAAGAGCAAAAGATGTATTTACATCGACTCGTATTAAGGAAGCACTCAAGCATAGCAAGAAACAGGCGGTTTTTAATTATGTAGTACAAGAATTCAGCAAACAGCTGGAAGAAACACATATCCAACAGTTTCCTAAGCTTCACAGCCATATACGACTGGATATGGATAAGTTAAAGGATTATATACCTAGAAAGGAAAAGCAGGAAGAATTAGATGAAAAATTAAAGAAATATGGGGTATGTGTAGTGTATGGCCATGGAGGAGTAGGAAAAAGTACATTAGTAGCCAAGTATAGCCATGATCGAAAAGAAAAAGACAAGCAAACTGTATGTTGGACGCAAGCAGAGACACGAGATGAACTAATAACAAGTTATGAATACGCAGCCAAAGAGCTAGGTATTAATGATGAAACGCTAGCTCAGCTGAAAAAGAAACCTTCTAGCTATCTCGAAGTGCTAGCTAGAAAGGTCTACAACACTTTAGAAGATCGTCAACAGCCGGTATTACTCATTTTAGACAATGCAATAGATCGAAAATTAATAGATGACTGCTTATTGCATAGGCCTTCAATAGTCCAAGCCATTATTACTACCAGAAATAAAATGAGTTTTGAAGGTTACAATAAGGTCCAATTAGATGCTTTTACTTCGAAAGAAGCCAAAAAATACATCCAGCAAAGGTTGCAGTCACTCAAACCTAGTAAGGAAGCAATACAAAACCTAATAGATGCAGTAGGACGTATACCCCAGAAGCTAGAGTTAGCTACAGGCTCTATTAGAGAAATACAGTCGATAAATGTGGATGGAGAAATAAAGTTGATGAATGTAGAGAATTACATTACTAAACTACGAGAACTTAAGCAGCAAGGTAAAAACGAAGATAGAGGTCTTGCATTACCTGAGGTGAATTTAGGATTGGAAATACTAGATATGCCTTCTCAGTTAATGATGAGATATGGATCTTACTTAGACCCAGATCTTATTCCCTTATCTTTGGTAACTAAGTTGTTAAGAGTGGGTGATGCGAGAGAATTAAATGCTATATTAACCAAATTAGAAGGATTATCTTTAATAACCATCATAAAGGGACCAAAGAAACAAGGAATCCAGATACACAGAGAAGTACAAGCAGCATGTAAAGCATATCAAACATGGGGAAAAGAAGACAAAATATCAGAACAAGGTCTAGTAGAGGAACTTCTACAAGTGCTGAATCAGGTTATGCCTAAGTTAGATGAGGTGCCTGGTAGAACATGGAACCAAGCTAGACTATATGCCCCACAGGTAGCACATTTCTTAGCAACTACAGATAAAGAAGTAGTAGCACAATCCTTGTTAGCAGATTTGATGGATCGTATGGGTAGTTACAATAGTACAGTAGCCTGCAATTATCAAGAAGCTTTGAAATACCATAAGAAGGCCCTTGAAATGAGACGGGTTTTGTATAAAGATAAGGGCGAGCATTCTGATATAGCTTGTTCACTCAATAATTTAGGAATAGTTTATTACAGTTTAAGGCAATACGAAAAAGCTTTGAAATACCATAAGAAAGCCCTTGAAATGAGACAGGTTTTGTATAAAGATAAGGGCGAGCATTCTGATATAGCTTGTTCATTCAATAATTTAGGAATAGTTTATTACAGTTTAAGGCAATACGAAGAAGCTTTGAAATACCATAAGAAAGCCCTTGAAATGTATCAACAGGTGTATATAGGCAATCATCCTGATATAGCTAATTCACTCAATAATATAGGATATGTTTATCAAGGTTCAGGCCAATACGAAGAAGCTTTGAGATACTATAAGAAATCCCTTAAAATATTTCAGGCTATTGATACAGGTAATCATCCTATTATAGCTAATTCACTGCATAATCTAGGAATTATTTATCAAGCTTTAGGAAAATATAAAAAAGCTTTGAAATATTCAAAGCAAGCTCTTAACATGAACGAGGCCTTGTATATAGGCAATCATCCTGATATAGCTATTTCACTCAATAATATAGCAGCAGCACATAAAGCTTTAGGCGATCATCAAGAAGCTTTGAGATACTATAAGAAAGCCCTTAAAATATTTCAGGCTATTGATACAGGCAATCATCCTGATATAGCTAATTTACTGCATAATATAGGAACTATTTATTCCAGTTTCAGGCAATACGAAGAAGCTTTGAAATATTCAAAGCAAGCTCTTAACATGAACAAGGCCTTGTATATAGGCAATCATCCTGATATAGCTAATTCACTCAATAATATAGGAGTTGTTTATTCCGATTTAGGCCAACACCAAAAAGCGTTAGAGTATTTGGAGAAAGCCCTTGAAATGAGACAGGCCTTGTATACAGGCAACCATCCTGATATAGCTAATTCACTGCATAATATAGGAGTTGTTTATTCTGATTTATTCCAACACGAAGAAGCGTTAAAGTATTTGGAGCAAGCCCTTCAAATAGGAGGAACTATTCATTACAGGTCAAGCCAATGCGAAGAAGCTTTGAAATACCATAAGAAAGCCCTTAAAATGAGACAGGCTTTGTATAAAGATAATGGTAATCATCCTGATATAGCTAATTCACTGCATAATCTAGGAATGGTTTATTCCAGTTTCAGGCAATACGAAGAAGCTTTGAAATACCATGGGGAAGCCCTTGAAATGAGGCAAGCTTTGTATATAGGCAATCATCCTGATATAGCTAATTCACTGCATAATCTAGGAACTATTTATTCCAGTTTCAGGCAATACGAAGAAGCTTTGAAATACCATGAGCAAGCACTTGAAATGAGACAGGCTTTGTATAAAGATAATGGCAATCATCCTGATATAGCTAATTCACTCAATAATATAGGAATGGTTTATTACAGTTTCAGGCAATACGAAGAAGCTTTGAAATACCATGAGCAAGCTCTTAAAATGAGACGGATTTTGTATAAAGATAAGGGCGAGCATTCTGATATAGCTTGTTCACTCAATAATTTAGGAATAGTTTATTACAGTTTAAGGCAATACGAAAAAGCTTTGAAATACCATGAGCAAGCCCTTAAAATGATGCAGGACTTGTATGAAAAAGATGCTGATTCACTCAATGATCTAGCAACAAAATATAGAGCTTTAGGCAATTATCATGAAGCTTTGGAATATTATCAGGAAGCTTTGAAATATTATCAGAAAGCCCTTGAAATGAGGCAAGCTTTGTATCCAGGCAATCATCCTGATATAGCTAATTCACTGCATAATCTAGGAACTATTTATTTCAGTTTAATGCAATACGAAGAAGCTTTGAAATACCATAAGAAAGCCCTTGAAATGAGGAAAGCTTTGTATCCAGGCAATCATTCTGATATAATTGCATCCTTGGATAATGTAGGAACAACCTATCGTAAACTAGGGCAGCATCAAGAAGCGCTAGAATACTTTAAGAAAGCCCTTGAAATGAGGAAAGCTTTGTATCCAGGCAATCATCCGGATATAGCTAGTTCACTCAATAATATAGGATATATTTATCTAGGTTCAGGCCAATACCAAGAAGCATTAAAGTGTTATCAGCAAGCCCTTGAAATGTGGCAAGTTGTGTATACAGGCAATCATCCTGATATAGAGATGGTTAAACGAAATATAGCACGACTTGAAGAAAAGCAAGAGAAAGAAAACCAAAGTCATAAACAGCAGAGTAAGAGTAGATGTATAATATCGTAAGCAAGGTTTAGGTGGTGGATGATATGAAAATAATTGATTAAGAGTATGCGTTCACCTGTCTACCAAAAATAAAAATATTGCTACTAACGTTTATTTTTGTAAGTTGTATAATTTATATTATGTTAAATAGCAATATTCGCTGACTCTTCTCTACTCTTTATACCACTCACATGCCCAGCGTATATAGTCATGATCTATGAGCCACAGAGGCCGTGGATAAGGACTAATTTTTCAATTATGGTTTTGCTTTTCGCTGCTCTTCTTCAAGTTTTTCTATATTTCCTTTAACCATCTGTATATCAGGATGGTCAGGATTATCTGGATACAAGTCTTGTCTCATTTTGAGGGCTTGCTGATAATACTCCAACGCCAGTTCATATTTACCTAAAACTTGATAAACCTCTCCTAAAGTATTGAGCGAGTCAGCTATAAATCGATGGTTGCTAAAATGCAAGCCTTGCATAATTTTAAGACTTTGCTCCAAATATTTCAAAGCTTTTTCATATTGACCCAAATTTTTATAAGCTGCTCCTAGGCTATTTAAGCAATGAGCCGTGTATGGATTATTGTAAGAATACACAGCTTGCAACATCTCAAGGGCTTGATGATGATATTTTAAGGCTCCTTGGGATTGGTCCAAAGCTTGATAGACTAATCCTATGTTATCAAGCGAAATAGCTATATTAGGATGATTGCCAGAATGCAAGGTTTGATACATTTCAAGACTTTGCTTATAATGCTTCAACGCTTCTTCATATTGACCTAATTTCATATAAATTAGTCCTAGCTGATTCAAGGACTGAGCTACATACGTATGATTATAAGTATACATAGATTGTTTCATTTTAAGGGCTGCCTCATGATGTTTCAAAGCTTCCTCGTATTGACCTAACCGCAGATAAACATTTCCTAGACAGGCGATTGAATTAGCTGTAAGAGGATGATTGCCTGTATATAGAGCCTGCCTCATTGCAAGAGCTTGCTGAAAATACTTTAATGATTCTTTAAATTGACCTAAATCATGATAAGCAGTTCCTATACCATGGAGAGAATTAGCTACCTCTGGATGATTACCAGAATACAAGCTTTGAACCATTTCAAGAGCTTGCTGATAATGTTTTAATGCTTCTTGGGGTTGTTCTGACTCATAATAAACTCTACCTAAATAATTTAGAAAATTAGCTACTTCTGGATGATTGCCAGCATACAAGCTTTGAACCATTTCAAGAGCTTGTATCGAATATTTTAAGGCTTCTTCGTATTGACCTAGCTCTTTATAAACTATTCCTACATTATTCAATGACTTAGCTATGTCCAAATGATTTTCCCCTTTATAAATTTGCTGGTATATTTCAAGGACTTGCTGGTGAAAAGTCAGTGCCACCAGGTAATCACAAGATAATTCCCTACTGTAAACAGCCATACGATCAGATAAAATAGCTAACAAAGGGTATATAGCTAGCTCTTTCGGTACACTTGCTAATACACTAGTTACATTGCTAAAATAAAGTTCTGCTTGTTTCCAAGTAGCATCAGGCTCTTTAGTTATCTCAGGCATGCATTGAACTAGTGTCTGTAGCAGAGACTTTACTAAAGATTGTTCTCCTACTTTATTTTTTTGTTCTCTCTTCCAATTTTTATATTCTCTACAGGCTGCTTGGACTTCTCGATGTATTTGAATGCCTTGTTTACTTGGATCATTTATAATCCTTATTAAAGATAATCTTTCCAGCACAGCTAATATAATATCTAATTCCTCTTCATCACTTATTCCTAATAAAGCACTTACCAATGAGAAAGGTATAAAGTCTGGATCTAAATAGGTCCCGTATCGCATCACCAACTGAGCACTTAACCCTAAGGTTTCTAATCCTAAATTTACCTCAGGTAACATCAGCCTTCCTTTTCCTTTTTTATCTTGCTTCTTAAGCTCTTGTAACTTATGGATGTACTTTTCTACATTCATAGATTTTATTTCTTTAATATAGCCTGTAGCTAAAGCTAACTTTTGCGGTATTAGTCCTATTTCCTTGATCAAGGCTTCTATCTCTTTCTCACTAGGTTCGAGTGATGGCAGCCTTTTCTGAATGTATATTTTCCCTTCCTCATACGAAAAAGCATCCAATCTTACTTGACTATAATCTTCAAAATCTTTTTTATTTCTAGTGGTAATGATGATTTGTACCAAGGATGGTCGGTGCAACAAGCACCCAGCTATTAAACTGGGTGCTTCTGCATTATCTAAAATGAGTAAAGTGGGTTGCTGGCAATCTACTAAAGTATTGTAGATCTTTCTGGCTAGTTCTGGGAGATATTGATTAGGTTTCTGTTTTAATGTTTGAACTAGCTGCTGATAATCTATAGCTAGCTCTTGAGCGATATTTTCGTAACTCCTTACTAGTTTGCCACCTGTTTCAGCAGCCATCCACCATACAGCTTGTTGATCTTTTTGGTTATGTCCATACTGGACGGCTAATGTACTCTTACCCACCCCTCCATGGCCATACACCACACATACGCCTTCTTTCTTTAATTTTTGCCGTAGTTCTTGTTGTTCTTTTACTCTAAGTACATAGCCATTTAATTTAGCTTGAGGAATATAACTATGAAGTCTAGGGAAGACACTATTTGTCGGTAAGTTTAGCTCTTTCTCTATATAATCACCCCTTTCTGCTAATTCTTCTGCTAGCTTAAATACTTCCTCTTTATATACATCAATTTCCTCTTTTATTTCCTTATCCAATGTTATTATTCCCTCCTTTCTTTTTTCCTCATATGCCTTCTGTTCTGCTTCTGTTATATGCTCGCCCGCAGCTATAGCGTATCTTTTGAACTTTTCAACAATTCCTTCAAAATATTTGTCTCGGTTATCTATGTTATATAAATCATGTATAAGTCTTAGCAGTTCTTCGAAATAATCATTCTTGGTAAATTCAGATGAAATTTTATGGCGTAACATGAATGGTAAACTTTCTTCTGGAATTCCTTCCAATAAAATGGGAACAACTTTATTCCCCTTTTCGGTACTATGTCTAACTAGGTATTCTATTAACTGTCCTTCTAACCTAGCTACATGCTCTTTTTCTTTAGGATCAGTTGTTCGTTTGTTATATTTTTCCAAGTACAACTTAGTCCCTACTACGATCACCCAGTCAACCTCTTCTATTTTTCTAACAAATTCATTTAAGATATTTCCTTTCTTAATCGTCCATCTGTCTAACATAACCTGTATTCCTGCTTTATTGAGCATCTCACAAAAACGTTTCACCCAATATTCATGATAACGATCTCCCCAAGCATAACTGATAAAGCAGGTAGGTGCTTTCCTATTTTTTCGCTTTAAATAGGGAAGGATATCCCTTTCTAGCAGTTTTAAATAGGCTCTTTCTTTAACAGAATATTCAAGGCTAAAACTTTCTTTCTCTGGTATATCGCTGAGGCCTATCTTGACCATACCTGAGAAGCTCACAGGATTTGATGATTGACAGGAAGGCGAGTCAGTGGAGGAATTGTCTGCTTGCAAAGCAGATACATTCAATAAAGTAATAAGGAAAATTAAATAGACTAGGCTAGTTTGCTTGAGTAATTTTACCTCCTTAAAAAATTTATTTTTATTGAACTCCATTATCTTGAATAATTAGCAAGCGGACTTTAGCAAATATAAAAGTGCTAACCTTCAGAGGACATTTGCAAAAAATTAACTTCGCCAAATTAATAGAATTTATTCATCTTATATTTTTCTATTCATGATCTTGTCCTGTTTTTCGTAATTCTTCTCCAAGTTTTTCTATATTTCCTTTAACCATCTGTATATCAGGATGGTCAGGATTCTCTGGATACAAGTCTTGTCTCATTTTGAGGGCTTGCTGATAATACTCCAACGCCAGTTCATATTTACCTAAAACTTGATAAACTTCTCCTAAAGTATTGAGCGAGGTAGCTATAATCGGATGATTGCCAAAATGCAAGTCTTGCATTATTTTAAGACTTTGCTCCGAATATTTCAAGGCTTTTTCATATTGACCTAAATCTTTATAAGCTGCTCCTAGGCTGTTTAAGGAATCGGCTATATCCGAATTATTATTGTAAGAATACACAGCTTGGTACATTTTAAGGGCTTGATGATAATATTTTAAGGCTTCTTGAGATTGACCTAAAGCTTGATAAATTTTCCCTAGGTAATGAAGTGACCTAGCCATATTAGGATGATTGTCAGCATACAAGGTTTGATATATTTCAAGATTTTGCTTGTGACATTTCAACGCTTCTTCATATCGACCTAATTTTCTATAAACTACTCCTAGCTGATGTAAGGAGTGAGCTACAGATGCATGATGGGGAGAATACATAGATTGCCTCATCTCAAGAGCTTGTTCGTAATACTTTAAGGCTTCCTCATATTGACCTATCTGTCGATAAGTAGTTCCTAAATTACTTAGCGAGATAGCTACTGCCGGATGATTGCCTGTACACAAAATTTGCCACATTTCAAGAGCTTGTTGATCATACTTTAATGATTCTTTATATTGAGCTAATTCATAATAAGCATCTCCTACACCATTGAGAGACATAGCTATCTCTGGATGATTGCCAGAATATAAGGTTTGACCCATTTCAAGAGCTTGCTTTGAATATTTTAATGCTTCTTGGGGTCGGTTTGAGTCGAAATAAATCCAAGCTAAAGAATTTAGAGAAACAGCTATTTCTGGATGATTGCCAGAATATAAAGTTTGAACCATTGCAAGAGCTTGTTTCGAATACTTTAGTGCTTCTTCACATTGGCCTAGTTCTGCATAAACCATTCCTATATTACTTAATAATTTGGCCATGTCCAGGTGATTTTTTCCTTTATACATTTGCTGATATATTTCAAGGGCTTGCTGATGAAAAGAAAGAGCTACCAGGTAGTCACAAGCTAACTCTTTACTGTAAACAGCCATACGATTAGACAAAATGGCTAACAAGGGGTATATAGCTACCATTTTGGATACACTTGTTAATACTCTCGTTACATTGGTAGCATAAAGTTCTGCTTGTGTCCAGGTAGCATCAGGCTCTTTAGCTATTTCAGGCATGCATTGAATTAGCGTCTGTAGCAACGATTTTACTAAAAATTGTTCTGCTACTTCGTTTTTCACTTTTCTCTCCCAATTCTTATATTCTCTACAGGCTGCTTGTATTTCTCGATGTATTTGAATTCCTTGCTTGCTTGGATCATTTATAATCTTTACTAAAGATAATCTTTCCAGCACAGCTAAGATAGTATCTAATTCCTCCTCATCACTTACCCCTAATAAAGCACTTACCAATGCAAACGGAATAAAGTCTGGATCTAAATAGGTTCCATAGCGCATCACCAACTGAGAACTTAGTCCCAAAGTTTCTAAACCTAAACTTACCTCAGGTAACATCAGCTTTCCTTTCCCTTTTTTATCTTGTTTTTTAAGCTCTTGTAACTTATGAATGTACTTTTCTACACTCATAGGTTTTATTTCTTTGATATAACCCGTAGCTAAAGCTAGCTTTTGCGGTATTAATCCCACCTCCTTAATTAAGGCTTCTATCCCCTTTTCACCAGGTTGGAGTAGTTGTAGCCTTTTCTGAATATATATTTTCCCTTCCTCATACGAAAAGGCATCCAATCTCATTTGCGTATAATCTTCAAAATCTTTTTTATTTCTGGTGGTAATAATAATCTGTACCCAAGATGGTCGGTGCAATAAGCACCCAGCTATTAAACTAGGATCTACAGCATTATCTAAAATAAGTAAAGCAGGTTGTTGACGATCTACTAAAGTATTGTAGATCTTTCTGGCTAGTACTGGGAGATATTGCTTAGGCTGCTGTTTGAATGCTTGAGCTAACTGATGATAATCTATCCCTAGCTCTTGAGCGATATTTTCGTAACTCGTTATTAGTTTGCCACCTGTCTCAGCAGTCATCCACCATACAGCTTGTTGTTCTTTTTGATTATGTCCATACTGGCTTGCTAATGTACTCTTACCTACCCCTCCATGCCCATACAGCACACATACACCTTCTTTCTTTAATTTTTGTCTTAGTTCTTGTTGTTCTTTCATCCTAGATACATACCCATTTAATTTAGCTTGAGGAATATAACTATGAAGTATAGAGAAAGCACCACTTGTCGGTAGGTTTAGCTCTTTCTCTATATAATCACCTCTTTCTGCTAACTCTTCTGCTAGCTTAAATGCCTCCTCCTTATATAAATCAATCTCTTCTTTTATCTCTTTACCCAATGTTAGTATCCCCTCCTTCCTCTTTTCCTCATATGCTTTTCGCTCTACTTCTGTTATATGCTCACTTGCTGCTATAGTGTATCTCCTAAACTTCTCTATAATTCCTTCAAAGTATTTGTCTCTATTATCTATATTATATAAATCATGGACAAGCTTTAATAATTCTTCAAAATAGTCATTCGTTATAAACTCAGATGAAATCTTATGCCGTAACATAAACGGTAAGCTCTCTTCTACTGTCCCTTCCAATAAAATAGGGACAACTTTATTTCCCTTTTCGGTACTATACCTAACTAAATATTCTATTAATTGTCCCTCTAACCTAGCCACATGCTCTTTTTCTTTAGAATTTGCTGCTCGTTTGTTATATTTTTCTAAATACAACTTGGTCCCTACTACGATCACCCAGTCAACCTCTTCTATCTTCTTAACATACTCGTTTAGAATATTTCCTTTTTTAATTATCCATCTATCTAATAAAACTTGTATCCCTGCTTTATGAAGCATTTCACAAAAACGCTTTACCCAATATTCATGATAAGGATCTCCCCAAGCATAGCTAATAAAGCAAGTAGGAGGTTTACTATTTTTTTGCCGTAGATAGGGAAGGATATCCCTTTCCAATAGTTTCAAATAAGCTTTTTCTTTAATAAAATATTCAAGGCTAAAATTCTCTTTCTCTGGGATAGCACTAAGACCTATCTTGACCATACCTGAGGAGCTTACAGAATTTGATAATTGTTGGAAAAATGCTTCAGTAGAGGGATTGTCTGCTTGCAAAGCAGATACATTTAATAAAACAATGAAGAAGACTAAACGGACTATGCTAGTTTGACTAAATAATTTTGCCTTTCTAGAAGACTTACTTTGCTTTAACATAGTTATCTCAAAATAGTAAGCAAACAACTTCTAGTAAATATAAAATCTTTAGAAGGAATTTGTACAAATTCTATTAATTATTCATCCTATCCCCTCTGTGGCCTACATTAAGCTGGTTAAGGGATGATATCATATATCTACTTTCCTACACATGATATTGCTTCGTCTTTCGTGGCTCTTCTCTAAGTTTTTCTATATTTCCTGTGACTATCTGTATGCCGAAATGATTAGGGTTGTCTAGATACAGAACCTGACATCTTAAGAGCTTGTTCATAATGCTTCAAAGCCTCTTCATTCTGACTTAAAAATTGATAAACTGATCCTAGATTATTTAGTGAACTAGCTATATCAGGATGACTAGCAGGAAGTGCTCGCTGGCGAATTTCAAGAGCTGCCTTATAGTATTTTAAGGCTTCTTTATGTTCCTTTAAAGCTTGATAAACAGTTCCTAAGTTATCTAGTGAAGTAGCTATATTAGGATGATTGGTAGAGAGTACTTGCTGGCGAATCTCAAGGGCTTGCTTCAAATACTTCAACGCTTCATCGTGTTGTTCTAGCATATAATAAACATTTCCTAGATTATTGAGCACTATAGCTATATGTGGATGACTGCCCATATACGAGGCTTGATATATTTTAAGGACTCGTTTATAATATTTTAATGCTGCTCGAAGTTGCCCTAGCTTGAAATAAACCGTTCCTATATTATTCAGTGAATTAGCTATCCGAGGATGATTGCCTGGATAAATCACCTTATACATTTTAAGGGCTTGCTCATGATACTTTAATGCTGTTTCGTTTTGTTCTAAACGGGAATGAATTCTTCCTATGTGATTGAGTGAACTAGCTATATCCGGATGATTGCCTGGATAGATGGTCTGTCTTATTTCAAGAGCTTGTTTCAAATACTTCAACGCTTCTTGACATTCACCTAACAGGTCATAAACTAATCCCAGATTATCAAGAGAATTAGCCACATCTGGATGGTTACCTGTGTAGATAGCCCGTCTCATTTCAAAAGCTTGTTTCGAATATTTTAATGCCTCTTCATATTGGCCTAGCTTTATATAAACATATCCTAAATTGTAGATTGAAGTAGCTATGTTCGGATGATTTTTCTCTTTATAAATTTGCTGATATATTTCAAGGGCTTGCTGATGAAAAGACAGTGCCGCCAGGTAGTCACAAGCTAGTGCTCTACTGTAAACAGCCATACGATGAGATAAAATAGCTAACAAGGGGTATATAGATATCACCCTGGGTACCTTTGCTAATACACTAGTTACATTGGTAGCATAAAGTTTTGCTTGACTCCAGGTATCATCAGGTTCTTTGGATATTTCAGGCATACATTGAACTAGTGTCTGTAGTAGCGATTTTACTAAAGCTTGTTCTTCTGTCTTGTTTCTTATTTCTTTTTTCCACCTTTGGTATTCTTTACAGGCTACTTGTATTTCTCGATGTATTTGAATGCCTTGTTTACTCGGACCATTTATAATCTTTACTAAAGATAATCTTTCTAGCACAGCTAAGATAGTGTCTAGTTCCTCTTCATCACTTATCCTTAATAAAGCACTTACCAATGAGAACGGGATAAAATCTGGATCTAAATAGGTTCCATACCGCATCACCAACTGAGAACTTAATCCTAGGGTCTCTAATCCTAAACTTACCTCAGGTAACATCAGCTTTCCCTTTCCTTTTTTATCCTGTTTCTTAAGTTCCTTTAACTTATGAATGTATTTTTCTACATTCATAGGTTTTATTTCTCTAATATAGCCTGTAGCTAGAGCTAGCTTTTGCGGTATTAGTCCTACTTCTTTAATTAGGTCTTCTATCTTTTGCTCACTGGGTTCGAGTGATTGTAGTCTTTTCTGAATGTATACTTTCCCTTCCTCATTAGAAAAAGCATCCAATTTCACTTGCGTATAATTTTCAAAATCTCTTTTATTTCTAGTCGTAATAATGACCTCTACCAAAGATGGTCGATGCAACAAGCACCCAGCTATTAAACTAAGATCTACCGCATTATCTAAAATGAGTAAAGCGGGTTGTTGACGATCTACTAAAGTATTGTAGACCTTTCTGGCTAGTTTTGAGAGATATTGATTAGGCTGCTGTTTTAACGCTTGAGCTAACTGCTGATAATCTATACTTAGCTCTTGAGCGATATTTTCGTAACTCGTTACTAGTTTGACTCCTGTCTCAGCGTTCATCCACCATACAGCTTGTTGGTCTTTTTGATGATGTCCATACTGGACCGCTAATGTACTCTTACCTACCCCACCATGTCCATACACTACACATACACCTTCTTTCTTTAACTTTTGTCTTAGGTCTTGTTGTTCCTTTCTTCTAGGTACATAGCCATTTACTTTAGCTTGAGGAATATAGCTATGAAGTCTAGGGAAGACACTATTCATCGGTAGGGTTAGCTCTTTTTCTATATAATTCCCCCTTTCTACTAATTCTTCTGCTAGCTTGAATACTTTCTCCTTATATAAATCAATTTCCTCTTTTATTTCCTTATCCAATGCTAGTATCCCCTCCTTTCTCTTTTCCTCATATGCTTTCCGCTCTACTTCTGTTATATGTTCACCTGCTGCTATAGTGTATCTCTTAAACTTCTCTATAATTCCTTCAAAGTATTTGTCTCGATTATCAACATTATATAAATCATGAACAAACTTTAATAGTTCCTCAAAATAATCACTCTTAAAGTCAGTAAAAACTTTATGGCGTAGCATAAAGGGTAAACTTTCTTCTGCTGTCCCTTCCAATAAAATAGGAACAACTTTATTTCCCTTTTCGGTACTATACCTAACTAAGTACTCTATCAATTGTCCTTCCAACCTAGCTACATGCTCTTTTTCTTTAGAATCAGTTGCTCGTTTGTTATATTTTTCTAAATATAGCTTCGTACCTACTACGATCACCCAGTCAACCTCTTCTATTTTTCTAACAAATTCATTTAAAATATTCCCTGTCTTAATCGTCCATCTATCTAACACAACCTGTATTCCTGCTTTATTGAGCATCTCACAAAAACGTTTCACCCAATATTCATGATAAGGGTCCCCCCAAGCATAACTAATAAAGCAGGTAGGAGGTTTATTAGTTTTTCGCTTTAAATAGGGAAGGATATCTCTTTCCAGAAGGTCCAAGTAAGCCCTTTCTTTAATAGAATATTCAAGACTAAAATTTTCTTTTTCTGGGATATCACCAAGGCCTATCTTTACCATTCCTGAGAAGCTTACAAGATTTGATGATTGGTGGGAAGGTAATTCAGAAGGGAGATTGTCTGCTTGCAAAGCAGATACATGTAATAAAGCAATAAGGAAGACTAAACGGCTTAGGCTAGTTTGACTAAATAATTTTGCCTTTCTAGAAAACTTACTTTGGTTTAACATAGTTATCTCAAAATGGTAAGCAAACAACTTCTAGCAAATATAAAATCTTATTGGGAATAAGTTGCTTAGTACCTACTTTTAATAATAGGTTAATTTACTCTATTATATACGGATCAACGTTAATTTGGCATTATATCAATTTACATGGTATGATAATTTAGAATAATCCGATCGTTTGAGTTTTATCTCTTCTCTACACAGTTTCTATTTTAAAATGATCACTTACATAATTTATGTTAAATAATAACATGTATGACTATTGGTAAAAAAGCTATAGAGCCCTGCAAGCTAAATGACTATAAATTGATAATCAACTTAAATTCCAATATATTTACTTGCTAACCATACAAAATGGTTTTTTATGGGTAGAGTACAAAATAAAATTGCATTAATTACAGGCGGTAGCAGAGGTATTGGCCTAGCAACAGCACGACTTTTAGCAAGTGAAGGTGCAACTGTGATCATAACAGATATTTTAGTTGATGAAGGAAAATCAGTTGCTGATTCTATTCGGGGAAAGTTCTATGCACTGAATGTAGGCAATGAGCATGAATGGCAGGGAGTAATACGTGCGGTTGGCAAAGAATTTGGGAAATTAGACATTTTGTTTAACAATGCAGGTATTATAGGATTTAGCCAAAAGCTTGGCCCCCAAGATCCAGAAAATATTTCCCTGAAAGCTTGGCAGTATGTACATAAAATCAATTTAGATGGGGCATTTTTGGGATGTAAATACGGGATTAGTTTAATGAAAGATCAAGGTGGCTCCATTATCAATATGTCCTCTAGATCCGGTATTGTTGGAATACCGGGTGCTAGCGCCTATGCATCTAGTAAGGCAGCTATACGGAACCATACTAAGTCTGTTGCCCTCTACTGTGCTGAAAATGGCTATAACATTCGGTGTAATTCGCTGCACCCCGGAGCTATATTAACTCCTCTATGGGATCCGATGTTAGGCAATACTGAAAGTGAGCGACAAGAAATGATTACTACAATTAGTTCAACTATACCGTTAGGTCATATGGGGGAACCTATGGATGTTGCATACGCCGTACTCTATTTAGGATCTGAAGAATCAAAATATATTACTGGAATTGAACTTACGATTGATGGAGGTATTTTAGCTGGTAGCTCGGCTTCTCCTAAAAAGCATAGTTCATGCAAAGGATAGATATTATTGGCTAACTAAAAAATAAAAATAATATGAACAACAAAACAAATAAACCAGAACAGAAAACAACATTAAATAACGATACGACACCAAGAGTTACAGGCATAGGTGGTATATTTTTTAGCTCTAAAAACCCAAAAGAGACAAGAGAATGGTATGGAAAAAACCTTGGTTTAGCAATTGACGACTACGGTTCGCCATTTGAATTTAGAAACGCTAATAGACCTGACGAAATCAACTATCTTAGATGGAGCCCATTTGAAAAAGGTTCCGATTATTTCACACCTTCAAAAAAAGAGTTTATGATTAATTACAGAGTTCAGAATATTGAAGGACTTGTGAAAAAACTAAAGGAAAATGGTGTGACTATCCTTGATAAGATTGAGACATATGACTATGGAAAATTTGTTCATATTATGGATCCTGATGGTAACAAAATTGAGTTATGGGAACCTATAGACAGCTTTCTAACTAAAATGGGTGTTAAAACAACTAAGTAATGTTATTCAATAAATTATGCCTTAGTTCCAGATAAAGCTTATCCCCTATTTAAAAGCTTTCGACTTGGGGTCACGCTGAGCAAAGGAAAATATCCTATGACAACAGTTAAACTGGTCGTTCCTTCAACTACTTTTAAAAATTTAGTTTTATAAATTTTTTCTTTGCCCAAGCTCTCAAAGCTTTATTACCCTCACGACCAATGCTGTTGCTTCCCAAATTCAGGGAAGTGAGCGCAGCAAGATTTCCATTTGCAAGGGCCTCCACTCCTATATCTCCTATACGGTTGTT
>MKUM01000023.1 GCA_001897825.1 Candidatus Amoebophilus sp. 36-38 | reverse complement strand
ATATCCTTATAAGTCTTACTAAATCCTGCTGGTGCCATCATGGCTACGTCTGCTCGCAAATCACCTTCTAATTCATGAAAAGTAACTACGTGTCCTCCTTCTGCTATAAATTCTTGGCCTACTAACCAATGTATATCATTTTTTTTTCTTGATTCTGGAGTTTTATGTGCTGGTTCTTTTTCTCTAGGAGTAAGTTGATTCGATAAATTACCGCAGCTTTGTAGAAATAAACTTACAAGCAACATACGGGCTATCAGCCTGTGGCTTAATTTGTAATCTTTATTCATAATTTATGGTGGTTAAAAATAGTAGCCTTATGTTAGCTGATTGTTAGTTTATTTGCAAGTTTTTATAGAAAAAAGTAATTGACAGGGATAAAAATTATTTAAAGTATCAATTTCCTGCTGAAGGATTTTTTGCTGCTACTAGATTCATTGATGATTAGCATTTTCAACGCTCTCAAAATGACTCGCAGAGGACTCTGAGGGCGGTTACTTTTTAAGAATATGCATAAAATAAAAGCTAATTATTGCTAGAATAAGTAAAAAAATATAAATTAGAGGAATAGACTTCTTGCGACATCGTCGTTTTGAGTCCTCTGGGTTCGTCAGTAATTGGTTCTTTATATTTGAGTGTCAGGAGGAAACTCCTGACACCACACTCCGGTTTCTCACAAATTCCTCCTTGCCCAGAGAACCCAATTCTTGATTTTGCAAGAAGTCTAATGTGGGTTAATTGCTGATAAAATTTTTGAATCTAGCTTAATTAAATTTCGAAATTTATACAAACTTTAAATCTAATACATGGCTTTTTATATTGTAATTTGTCACACCTATCTCATTAGCAGCCTAACCTAATCTGTATGAATAAAAACATCAAGAGGCTTTTTATATACATTAACTTTATAACTTTATTTTCGGGTTGTACAAGTCTATTTGACTTTGGATTTGATTTATATGAGCTTGCCCATTTCCGTAAAGATGGTTCAGGTAAATTCGAAATGGTTTTTAGCTTAGACAGAATGTCCAAGCTGATGTCGTTAGGTGAATATATGGCTCAAGATCACGTAGAATTTGCCCGTTTACTGATTCAAGATGCTTTTTTAGCTACTGGTGAAAGCCTAGAAAAAATTCTAGGGATCAGCAAAGTAACTAATATCCATGATGAACGCATGCTATATTTTAAATTGTCTTTTGAATTCAAGAATATTTCAGCCCTCAATAAGGCAATGGCACAAATGAATATCAATGCAGATCCACCTGATATTGTGTATTTTAAAATGAATGAACATGCGTTTGTGAGGACTCACACGCAAGCTATTCCCAAACTCGTAGAATTTTATCAAGGATATGATGATTCTTTGACAAAGAGCTTTGATTTACCTTTCTTTGTTAGAAACATGCGATATATCATACGCTACTCATTTAGTCAAGAGATTAGAAAAGCAACCAATCCTTTAGTCACCATTCCAAAGGATCGAAAAAGTCTCACGATTATTCAGCATGTATTTGACAAAAAAGAAAAGGAGTTACTATCTAGCAATCGGGTATTTTTTAAGACAAATACACCTGCTAAGACAACATCTCAACCCCTCGTATCGCCCAATATACCATAAACTACCGATGAAACCAGAAAACCATAAGACCATAAAATCTAGAGTAGAGGATTTAAGGAGGTATCTTTGACTATGATGCCAAACTCAAATTACTAGAAGAACAAGAAGCCCTCACCTTAGCACCTGACTTTTGGGAGAATTCATCTCGTGCTGAAGAAATTTTACGCACTTCTAAAATTACAAAAACCTGGATCGATGCTTTTAATCAGGTAAAAGCATTGTTAGAAATGCTAGAAGTGACGAGTCTATTTCACAAATCAGGAGAAGTACAGGATGCTGAACTAGAAGAAGCCTATCAGAATTTATTAACTGCTATTGAGGAGCTTGAAATCAAAAAAATGTTACAAGACCCCGCTGATGAAAGTTCTGCTATTTTAGAAATTAACCCAGGGGCTGGAGGTACAGAAAGCCAAGATTGGGCAGAAATTCTGCTCAGAATGTATATTATGTGGGGTGAAAAGCAAGGTTATGGGGTTAAACAGCTAGCTTACCAGTCTGGCGATGTCGCTGGCATCAAGTCAGCAACATTGGAACTAATCGGTCCATTTGCATATGGTTACTTGAAATCAGAAATAGGGATACATAGGCTCGTTCGTATCTCTCCTTTTGATGCGGCTGGGAAAAGACATACTTCTTTTGCTTCCGTATATGTGTATCCAGTCGTAGAAGATCATATCGAAATAGAAATAAATCCTGCAGATATCACCTGGGATACATTCCGTGCTGGCGGAGCTGGCGGACAAAATGTTAATAAAGTAGAAACAGCAGTAAGGCTTAAGCATGCCCCTTCTGGCCTGATTGTAGAGTGCCAACAAGAACGATCGCAAGCTCAAAATAAGGAAAAGGCCCTAAAGATTTTAAAATCTAAATTGTACCAACTAGAGCTTGAAAAGAGAAATGCTGAAAAAGAAAAAATGGCAAGCTCTAAAAAGAAAATAGACTTTGGTTCGCAAATTAGAAATTACGTATTGCATCCTTATAAATTAGTGAAAGATAACCGTACTGGTATTGAAAAAACAGATGTGACGAGTGTATTAAATGGTGATATAAATCCATTTATAAAAGCTTATCTGATGGATTATGCTTAAGATTAAGTAGCTAATTAACCTAAATTGCTAGTCGTATAATAGGTTTCCTGCATAAGCTATTACTTATATATGAGTATATTCTTACTTTATGTTTACTTGTAATAATCCTGGATTGCCACGCTGACGCTCGCAATGACTGCTTCGGCATTGCCTCGCGATGACTCTGTGGGGTGTAATTGCGAGCACGAGTGAAGCAATCCAGGCACAAACACTTATATGCAACTAGCAACTTGGATTAATTATCAACATTTTAGCTACTTAGGCTAGTTATTTTTACCTAACGCAAATCGGATGTATTTGATAGTCACACCCTCGTTTAAATATTTTAATTCGTATTTGGTTTTAATTCCATGATGTACAGCTTGCCAAGTAGACTGATATAAATCATCGGTATAAATTAGTTCTGAAATTTCAGGGTACTGTTGTAATATTTCTAAGGTGTATTCGAATAATTGTAAATTATCTGTTTTAAGATGTATGAATCCTCCTGGTTTTAATATATGGCGGTATAACTTTAGAAAGTAAGGACTTGTAAGCCTTCTATTTTCATTTCGTGTGCGTGGTCTAGGATCTGGAAAAGGAATGTATATTTCAGCCACCTCTTCTACTGCAAAGAATTGGTCGAGTTGTTCTATAGGCGTACGTAAAAAAGCCACATTGGGTAATTGATATTGCAAAGCTTGGGTGCTCCCTCCCCATATCCTAGCTCCCTTTACATCTACGCCTACAAAATTTTTTGCTGGATCGAGCTGAGCTAAATGAATAGTATATTCTCCCTGTCCACAACCTAATTCCAATACA
This sequence comes from Candidatus Amoebophilus sp. 36-38, assembly GCA_001897825.1. GTDB lineage: Bacteria > Bacteroidota > Bacteroidia > Cytophagales > Amoebophilaceae > Amoebophilus. The sequence continues at coordinate 20,091 of MKUM01000023.1, read as the reverse complement.
ATATCATTCGTATTCCGGAAATGGTCGATTGCCCACTGCCCTCTTATAGTATGGTAATTAGATTTACCGGGCTCTATGACATTGTTACGTTGAGCATTTTCTCGGAATTTTTTAAGTTTGGTTCGCATAATACGAGATGCTAATTATTTAATAGAGTTCTTGCATAACCGTCTTTTTGTGCTGTCGGGAGGAAACTTCCGACAGTTTTAGCTAGGTAAAATCCATATAGTGGTTTAGTATAACTGCATTTGGTATTCCTTGTTCATAAAACATAGCACTACTATAGAAATAATTTTCTGGCCGCTTTGCTAAGTTCCAATGATCTTGTAATGGATTGGCATGAATGTAATTTAGTTTTATCACCAATAGTTCTCTTGATGCTAAATAAAGTTCGTCGAACCTGTCTTGCCAGACTTTAAAAATCTGATTGTCTTTTTGATAAACTAAATTCGCTAGCTTTTCTGGTTGATGAGCTTCTATCTCTTGCCGTATTTTTGTAGAAGTAAACTTTTTGAAATCTCTCATGAAGTCTATTCGCTTAGATCCTTCGGAAAAGTATAGAATTAAATGGATGTGATTAGGCATAAATACATATCCTAATGCGGATACATGATACTTATTTAAGCAAAAATTAAGGCTTTTTGCTAAGATTTGCATGGCATTACCAATGGTAAGTAAATATTGCCACTCATGGCAGGTGGTAGTGCTAAAAAATATGTGCTTATCCTGATAAGATTGTCTGTTTCGTAATCCCATGTTACAAAAATAGGAATTTATTGTGTCGGGAGGAAACTCCCGACACCACTGTAAAAAAACTAGTGAAACGGTTGAATACTTTGGCGGGGTGAGAGTGGTAACATGATAATAAAGACATACTAAGCAACTGGAGAAGTCCTCCTTATCCCAGAGAAAAAACCTCTGGAGCCAGGTAGATCCTATAACTGCAAAACAGGAAAAGGATCGGGGTTGTTGAAAAAGTAATATAGTGTATAGTAAGTGCGAGTCAGGGCTAGAACCCTGACACCACAGCTCCATATAAGCTTTAGCAAGTAGCCTATTTATAAGGAACAACAAAGGTATGAATTTATTCAGGATAGGGGGCTATGTTCGCATGTTTTTATCCCATGGTCGATGGTTTGTGACTCATAAATCATATTTATTGTGGCCTGTGGGCCACAGGCCACGGGAAAAGTGGGAATTTATGGTGTCGGGAGGAAACTCCCGACACCATTGTAAGTTTTCTGCTTTAATCCTACTGTTGTAGATTGCTTTATCGGTAATTTTTAAGCGCAACTTGCTCTTTTACATTCTTCCAAATTTGTATCTGAATATCTATTACTTGGATAGCTTTCTTTACATCTGTAATAGTAAGGAAATTGGGTATATATTCGTGTATTGTAGCATTTACAAAGTCTAAATTTGTTTGTTGGTCTGCTGGATTAGATGATTCTAATTCTTCTTTAAGGGTTTCCATTAGGGTTATCAAGCCATTTAAAGCATGTACACTTTCCTCATTTTTTGATCTTTCTACAGCTTGCTTAAATGATTCAACCTGCTCGGATGTGAGATTAAATTTTTTCTGAAAATCTACCATTAACTCTTTTTGCTCTGTAATTAGTTTATCTTTTTCTCCTTTTTTCAATTCCTTTTTAAAAGTACAATTCATGTTAAATAAGATAAAAACAGTAATAAATATAATTTTTTTAAGTGATGACATAAGTAAAGCTTTTAAAGAAATGAAGGAAAAGAAAGGAACACCTGTATTATTAAAAGATAATAGAATAAGCTATCAAACTCAAATTAAGTAGCTCATTTTGGTTGGTTTTTTAAAAGTCACTGCAAAACATAGCGTGTACCCCAGCTAAGCTTGATTTAGAAATACGGGTTGAATTATTAGGAGAAATGATTTTATGTATAATAGAGTTCTTTTGAAACCGTCGCCTTTAGCCCCCTAGGTTCGTCAGTAAGTGCGAGTCAGGGCTCCAGCCCTGACTCACCAATCCTCCTCCTGCATAGGCAGGAGTCATATTATTTACTGCAGTAAACTCCGGTTTCTCACAAATTCCTTCCTGCCTAGAGAACAAAATTCTTGGTTTCGAAAGAACTCTAATAAGCTTAACCCATTGGTATCTGGTTGTTGTTATTAGTTAGGAACACAGAGAAATTACTTGCAAAAGCTTCTAATAACTTTTTGGCTTCTAACTCATAGGCTTGTAAGCTATTCCATGTAGTACTAGGATTGAGGATGGTAGTGGGGACCCCAAGGCAAGCATTAGGAATAGATAAATTAAAGATAGGATCTTTGCTAAATCCTGTTTTTTCTAATTCTCCAGATAAGGCTGCTGTAACCAGAGCACGGGTATAGCTCAGTTGTATCCGATTACCAATACCATACCCTCCTCCTATCCAGCCTGTATTGACCAACCATACTGTAGGATGATGTTTTTCAAGCTTATTAGCCAAAATATCTGCATATTTTGTAGGATGTAAGGGCAAAAAAGGAGCTCCAAAACAAGTAGAAAAAACTGCCTTTGGAGCAGTTACCCCTGCTTCAGTACCCGCTACCTTAGCCGTATACCCACTTAAAAAATAGTGAATGGCCTGGTCCTTATCCAATTTAGCAATAGGAGGTAATACGCCATATGCATCACAACTTAAAAAAAAGATATGCTTGGGTATAGTACCTATAGAGGGAATCAACGCATCCGGAATATATTCGACCGGATAAGCACTTCTTACATTTTCGGTTATACTAGCATCTTTATAATTGATTTGACGCGTTTCTGGGATAAACCGCATATTTTCTATAATCGTTCCAAACTTAATGGCATCAAATATCTGAGGCTCACTCTCTTTAGTTAGGTTGATCGTTTTAGCATAACAGCCACCTTCAAAATTAAAAATACCTTGATCATACCAACCATGTTCATCATCACCAATTAGCCTACGGTTAGGATCTGCAGAGAGTGTCGTTTTACCAGTGCCCGATAGCCCGAAATAAATCGCTGTATTTCCATCTGGCCCCACATTAGCAGCACAATGCATAGGCAATACTTGGTGTTTTAGAGGTGATAAGTAGTTTAATAGCGTAAAAGCACCTTTTTTCATTTCCCCTGCATAACCTGTACCTCCAATGAGAATAATTTTTTTAGTAAAATTAATAATTGTAAAATTGGCATTTCTAGTACCATCTATGCTTGGTATAGCTTGAAAGTCGGGAATTTGAAAGATTAAAAAGTCGGGAGTAAAATTGGATAACTCTTCTTGAGAAGGCCTTAAAAAAAGGTGGTTAGCAAACAAATTTTGCCAAGCTTGTGTAGTAATAACTCGTAAAGAAAGTCGATACTCAGGTAAAGCACTGACATATGCATCTCTGATATATAATTTTTTATCTTGTAAAAAATCGATCGCCTTCTTATATAAAGCATCAAATTTTTGAGAATCAAAGGCATTATTAATAGGACCCCACCAGACCGTATCTTTCGTTTCTTTATCTTCTACAATGAATTTATCCTGAGGAGACCTACCGGTAAATTTGCCAGTATGACATACAAGGGCTCCTTCTGCAGATAAAACCCCTTCCGAATTCCGTATAGTATGCTCTACCAGTTCGGGAATAGTTAATTGCCAATATATTTCTTTAACGGTATCTAATCCTGTTTCTTTTAACCAACCCAGACATTGGGAATTATTGAATCCTTGCATAGCTTCGATCTTTTTATCTAAAAACGATTTTCAAATGTAATGACAGTAATTTTATTTAATTATTTTGCAAAAATACATCAATCTTATCAGTCTACAACTGAACTAAGCTATTAATAAATACCTGGTGAAATTATAAATAACTTTTTATGATAAATAGAGTTCTTGCATAACCGTCGCCTTAAGCCTTCTGGGTTCGTCAGTAAGTGTGTGTCAGGGTCCCAGCCCTGACACACCAATGGAGTGTCGGGAGTGGCTCCCGGCACCACAACTCGAGTTTTTCGCAAATTCTTTCCTGCCCAGCAAACTCAATTCTTGGTTATGCAAGAACTCTAATCTTTTTAATATCCGGTTATTCAGTTCTGCGTTTCAATTCATCTCTAATTAAGGCTGCTCGTTCATAATCTTCTCGTTCTATTACCCAAGCTAACAATTCTTTGAGCGCTTGTGTGGAGTAATTTTCAAAATTAGCTATGATTGTATCACTAGGATGAATGGGTAGTTTGGAGCTATCTAATTCAGTACTTATATCTGAAAGTTCAGATTTAGGAATTAATATGCCGCCTACTTGGTTGAACAACCTTTCATCAATAAAACATGGAGCTTGAAATCTTAAGCTAATTGCAATAGCATCTGAAGGTCTAGCATCTAGCATTAGTGTTTGGTTGCCATCGGTAAGTAATAACTGTGCAAAAAATATTTCATCTTTTAGACTTGTAATAGTAACTTCCTCTACCTTATAGCCGAGTTTTACAATGACTTGCTTGAAGAGATCATGCATCATAGGCCTTTCTAGCACACTCCCTTCTAATGCCAAAGCAATCGATTGGGCTTCTACCACTCCTATCATGATGGGTAATTTGCGATATCCTGAGCTTTCTCCCAATAACAATGTAAAGTTAGTCTCTTGTGGATGATTTGAAAAGATTCCTAATATATTTAACTTTATTTTTTTCACTGCTTGGACTAGTTAGTTATATGTTAAACTTAATAGCTTTTTAATTGTAGATTTGATTTGTAAGTTGTCTAATCTTAGAAACAACTGCAATGCCAAAAAACTATGGTTATCTTCTACTTTTGAAATTATATATTGTATTTAGTAGAAATATGTAAATTATGCCAACTCTAATATATACTTATAAGATAACCAAAAACCACTACAGAAGTAAGCGCAAAGATTAACAAAAACCTGATAAAACAAAATTAATGTTAAGTTAAAGTTCACAAAAAAATACTTATCTGCATATCTATTTAAATAGATCAAATTATGAGATGGATTATTACTCACATTTTTAAATGGCTTGGCTGGCAAGTTACTGGCGATTTACCTCCAGGAATTTCTAAAGGGGTTCTGGTTATAGCACCCCATACAAGTAATTGGGATTTCTTTTATGGAATGAGTGCGATTTATATCAAGCGCATACCTACTAGATTTGCAATCAAAAAGGAAATCATGTTTTTCCCCTTAGGATCTATTCTAAAATGGATGGGAGCTATTTCTATTGATAGGACTCAGAAAAGTAACACCCACAAGAAGTCAAACCAAGTACACATGATGACAGAAATACTTGATAAAAGTGAGAAGTTGATTCTTATTATAGCTCCAGAGGGTACACGAAAATATGCTCCCAGGTGGAAAACGGGGTTTTATCATATAGCCCTCGGTGCAAAAGTTCCTATTATATTAGGATATTTAGATTATACTAAAAAAGAAGCAGGTATTGGTCCTATTATATACCCTACAGGAGATATAGAAAAAGATATGGAACAAATTCAGAACTTTTATAAGGATAAAATTGGTAAATATCCCCACCAAGGGGTACGGTAATGGATATACATTTTAGGCGGCTAATTCTCAACCTGTGAATTATATTGATACTTTGTCCACAAGTCACGTACAGGGCCCGGCTCACGTAGTAATTCTTTGGCAGCTCCATCAGCTAGGATTCCTTGTTTACCCAACATGATAATTCGATCGAAAATTGGTAAAAGATGGAGTCTATGCAAAGAAATAATAATGGTAGAAGTCGAAAACCTATTAATAATTCCAGATAACACCTCGTTTTCTGTTTGAAGATCTAAACTGGAGGTTGGTTCATCCATTAAAATAAGCGAACTAAAACGTGCTGCAAACAAGCCTCTAGCAAGTGCCAACCTTTGCTTTTGGCCAACGGACAGATTAAGCCCTTTTTCATAAATATACGTATCGAGTCTTTCGGGAAACATTTCTAGCACACTCTCAAAAGCAGCTAGCTGGATAATACGATTGAGGTCCTCTGATTTTACAGATAGTCCCATCGTTATATTAAAAAAAATCGTGTTTTCAAAAATTTCTGAATCTTGTGGAATAAGTGTGGCGATACTTCGCAGCGGTTCTAGTGAAGTAAAACGTACCTCGTCAATTGATAAATCAACTTTTGAAGGAGTATAAAGCCCACTTAATAGGTTGAGTAAGGTACTTTTACCACCCCCACTTAAGCCTATCAACGCGATTTTTTCGCCACGTTTTATACTAAAACTTAATTGGTCAAAAACAGACCAATTTTCAGTAAGTTGATTATGTTGAAAGTAAAGATTTTCTACTTGTATTACTTGCCATTGACACGCTTCTTCTACGCCTGCAGGAACATGTGCTAATTTCTTAATATCACTAAGTAATGGTTCTATACTTTGTACATCTGTATGCATACGAACCAGACGACTATAATGGATGCTAATTTCCTCAAACACTGAACTGAGCTCCCATTGATATCGGAAAATCATAACTACTATACCAATCATAATTGCCCCTGTCGTGTGTAAAGTATAGGTAATATAGCCTATCAAGAGTAGTGTTTGTGCAACCGATAGTAACATTTCCATGGTAAACCACTTGATCTCGTTTAGAACAATATCTTTTTTAAAGAAAGGCCAAATGGCTTTCATACCTTGTACTAAATTACTATGTGTGAGCCCTCCAAGACGTAAAGTCAATACGGTAGTTATATTGTTAAGATAATCAAATAAAACGGATCCCATTTTGTTGTCTATTTCATTTTGGATATCATATAAACGGGTTAGTTTACGATCAAACTGAATAATGGTGAACATAGAAGCAGCAGCAGTAAGAAGACTCAGTACGCCTATTGCAGGAGATATCGATAATAAGAATCCAACAGAAGTAAAGAATGTAACGATTGTCTCAATATAGATAAACTGATCCTCGGCAAAATTATAAAGCGCTTCGGATGCCCGGTTAATACGTTTTACGGTATTACCAGAATGATGTGCTTGGTGCCATTTGAGGGGAAGCTGGGTGAGTTTTTCATACAGATTTAATTGAAATGCTTGGTAAATTTTTAAGGCTATATTACGCTCAATAACTCGGGTAGGTCCATGTAATAGCCAGAATACTGCTACAACTGCCACTCCTATACCTAGCCAATATATCGCTTCGTTAAGTCGCTCTGGCTTAAAATTTTGCAAAACATCTATAGTCTGACCTAGCGCATAAGGAGCCAAATTTCTGATAGCACGTGCTACAATATAAGAAATATAGTAGCCAACAATTGTACGCCTCCAGGGTTTTCCATAATGCCAAATAGTACATATTAGGCTAAAATAAGGGTTATTCATTATAAGTATCCCAAAAAATTAAAAATTAGTCTATGCTCTTTTCTATTTGATTAGACTTCTTCTGAAACCGTCGCGTTGAATCCCCTAGGTTCGTCAGTAATTTGTTCAAAATCCTCATTGGTTTGAGTGTCGGGAGGAAACTCCCGACACCACTTTTAAAATATTTCATCAGGATTTACATCCGTATTTGCAGAATCTTTAAGGCTATCTGTGGAATATAAAATTTCATTTTGGATACTATCTAAAGGACTTGAATGATTTATTTTCTCATTAGTTTGAGCTAGATCTGGGCTTGTAGGCAGATTTGCTTGTGATTTCATACACGGCAGGTCTAGTGGTACTTCTGGCTCAGGTAATGGTCCTTTTTTATAAGTCACAGCAGGATCTGCATATAAGCGCAGCATAAATTTTTCCCATATAGGCCTCGCGGTGACAGCGCCTTGGCCTGTAGCCAGCGTCTTAAAATGTATAGAACGATTTTCTGCTCCTACCCAAACACCTGTACATAAATCTTTGGTCATGCCAATACACCATCCATCTGAATGGTTAGAGGTTGTACCTGTTTTGCCACAGACTCCATTGTTTTCTTTCATTTCTTTGCTCAATCCACGAAATGTTCCATTTTCCTCTATAGCACCTTTGAGCATATACATCATCAACCAAGCTGTCTCTTCGTTAATCGCCTCTTTCTTCTGCGGTATAAACTCTTGAAGAACGCGTCCATGCTTGTCTTCAATACGTATAATATATAAGGGCTCTATCCAAATTCCTTTATTCATAAAGGTGCTATAGGCTCCAGTAAGCTCATAGATAGATACATCACTAGAACCTAAACATAACGCAGGTACAGGATTCATAGGACTTTTTATACCTAGCCTTCTAGCATAATCTACTACCAACTCTGGCCCTATTTGTTTAATTATATAGGCTGTGATGGAATTAACAGATCTACCCATAGCCTGTCTCAAAGTCATCTTTTCACCAGTATATTTACCATTTGTATTTTTAGGCGTCCAGGTACCTGCTTTAGTAGGAACTTTGAATGTTACAGGTGCATCAATTACCTCATAGCAAGGAGAATAGCCATTGTCTATGGCTGCTGCATATACGATAGGTTTAAAAGCTGAGCCAGGCTGCCTTTTACCTTGCATGACATGGTCATATTTAAAATGCTGGAAATTAATACCCCCTACCCATGCCTTAATATGACCTGCATGAGGATCCATCGCCATAAATCCCGTGTGAAGCAACCTTTTGTTATACTTAATAGCATCTATAGGACTAATTAAACTGTCGATCTCTCCTTCCCACGAAAATAGTTTAGTAGGCATAGGCGTATTCATATATATATCTACACTATCCGGTCCATATTCTGCTAGTAGCTGTTGGTATATGTCACTCTTTTTCGCTACTTTTTTTATAAAATCAGGTATTTCCTTGCCCTCTTCATCTACCCACGGATTATCCTGACCCCAATGTTGATCGAATTTTTTTTGTAATGTAGGCATGTATTCAGCTATTACTGCTTCAGCATGTCTTTGTAACCGGCTATCAATGGTTGTATAGATTTTCAACCCATCTTCAAATAAATCATAACCATGAGCCTTAGTCCAAGCAAGTAAAAAATCTCGAATGGCAGATCTAAAATAGGGAGCCAGTCCTTGGTTATGGTCTTCGACTTTGTATTGTAGCTCGATAGGCCGTTGCTTGAGGTCGTTATAAGTAGCTAAGTTTATAAAATGATATTTATATAATTGTGCCAACACCACGTTGCGCCTCCTTAGTGCTCTTTCCGAATGCTTAATAGGGCTATAGTAAGTGGGAGCTCTTAATATGCCTACTAATAAAGCAGCCTGTTCCACTGTAAGGGCATCTGGCGTAGTATTAAAAAATGTTTTAGCAGCTACCTTAATACCATAAGAATTATTACCAAAAGCAACTGTATTTAAATACATCGTAATAATTTCTTTTTTTGTATAAGCCCGCTCTAGCTTAATAGAGACAATCCATTCTTTGGTTTTTACAATAATGGTTTTTATAAAAGGAACTTTACTGAGTAACCCTTGATATTGTTCACTTCTAGTTTTAAATAAATTTTTAGCTAGCTGTTGGGTAAGCGTGCTGCCCCCTCCCTTGTTTTGCTGCAATAATACTGATAAAACAAAGGCTCTAACAATTCCTGTTAGGTAAATGCCCGTATGTTGCTCAAATTGATAATCTTCTGTAGCTAGTAGCGCATTGATCAGGTTTTGAGAAATCTCTTCATAAGATACAGGACTCCTATTATACCTAAAATATTTACCCAAAACAGTTCCATCAGATGCATAAAGTTCGGAGGTCAAGTCACTTTTAGGATTTTCCAGTACTGTAATAGCAGGTAGGGCCCCATATAAGTTCAAAAAGTTAATTTCAACTGTAAATATATAAAGGGGTATGGCTAGGACTACACCTAAGAAAGAAATCCATAAGTAACGGGTTAGCTTATTGTAACGTATCTTTTGTTTAAAATTATCCATTAGCTAATCTAAAAATTAAGCGGTTGTTGTGGAATTATATAAAAATACTATAAAAACTGGCACAAGTGTCTACGTTTGTGCCTATCTAAATGTGTGTCAGGGCTGGGGACCTGACACCACTTAAGATTTTTCATCTGATTTTTTTAGCTAGTTGAAGCATATGTTGCATCCCACCTTTTTGAGATTGTTTCATAAGCTGGCACATATTCTCATATTGTTTGAGAAGTCGATTTATCTCCTGTATAGGCAATCCACTACCTTTTGCTACGCGAGTCCGCCTACTTGAATTAAGTAAGCTAGGCTGAGCACGCTCCTGTGGAGTCATCGAATAGATCATGGTCTCAAAGGCCTTAAAATTTTCTTCCCCTAAATTACCCAAATTTGTAGCAACTTTATTCATACCAGGAATCATAGAAACCAAATCTTTGAGATTTCCCATTTTTTTGAGTTGTTGAATTTGTAGAAAAAAATCATCTAGATTAAACTGGTTTTTGCGAAGCTTTTGACTCAACTTTCTAGCTTGTTCTTCATCATATACCTGTTCTGCACGTTCTACCAAAGAAATAACATCTCCCATGCCTAAAATACGCTGTGCCATCCTATCCGGATAGAACAGGTCTAGATCAGTCAATTTCTCCCCTAACCCAATAAATTTAATAGGTTTATCTATAACTGCCCGTATAGAAAGCGCCGCACCACCTCGGCTATCCCCATCTAGCTTAGTCAAAACTACTCCATCAAAGTTAAGCTGGTCATGAAAGGCCTGAGCTGTGGTTACTGCATCTTGTCCTGCCATAGCATCCACAACAAAGAGCGTCTCCGAAGGTTTAACAGTTTCTTTTAAATTTCTTATTTCTTGCATCATCTCTACATCTACAGTCTGGCGGCCAGCAGTATCTATAATGACTACTTCCTTGTTTGTACGCTTAGCATATTCAATTGCTTCCTTTGCTATCTGAATAGCATCTTTAGAATTAGGCTTAGTGAATACCTCTACGTCAATCTGTTGACCTAGTACTTGAAGCTGGTCAGTAGCAGCAGGCCTATAAACATCACAGGCAACTAATAGTATACTTTTATTTTGTTTTTTTAGATAGTTAGCTAATTTGGCAGAAAAGGTAGTTTTACCAGATCCTTGTAAACCTGCCATCAGTACAATAGCTGGCTTACCAGTTAAATCAATAGTCGCTTTCTCACTTCCCATCAGTTTGATAAGTTCATCGCTCACTACTTTTGTAAAAAGTTGACCGGGGGAGACTGCTGCCAAAACATTTCTACCTAAGGCATGCACTTTGATATCATCTGTTATTTGTTTAGCTACCTTGTAGTTAACGTCGGCTTGTATAAGCGCCCGTCTAATTTCTTTAACGGTAGTAGCAACATTTAGTTCTGTGATTTTGCCCTGCCCTCTAAGGTTTTTTATGGCACGAGCCAAGTTATTACTTAAGTTTTCAAACATAGTATATGAGTTTGTTATCAAAATTAACGAAAACTAGTAAGAGTTTTAGAAATCGATCTGATGAAAAGTATATGGCTTGTGGTGTCGGGGTTTCAGCCCTGACATTACATTGACTTGTGGTGTCAGAGGCCTCCCCTGACACAAAAAATTCCTACCTTTGTAATATGGGTTTACGTAACAAGCAATTGTATCATGATAAGAATTTATTTTTTATCACCTCTACTTCTCAAGATTGGCTACATCTGTTTATTATTGGTAATTCCATGCAAGTACTAGCAGATAATCTTAATTTTTACTCAAAAAAGTATGAGGTTTCTATCTTGGGTTATGTATTCATGCCTAATCATATTCACCTAATAGCACACTTTCCTACCAGCATACATCGAATAGATTTTATAAGGGATTTTAAAAGTTATACTTCTAAGAAAATACTTCAAGAGATAGAAAAATATCAACCGCAACAACTAGAAGTTTTATGCTTCCAACGATATAAACAAAATTATAAAGTTTAGCAGGATAGATTTGATGAGCTTTATTTAGTATCAAGAAAATTGTTGGAAGTAAAACTGACTTATATACATGATAATCCACTACAAGAACATTGGAACTTAGCCAAACAGCCGTCAGACTATTTGTATAGTAGTGCAATGTTTTATGAAAAGGGCATTCAGAATAAGGTTATAGTGAGGCACTACATGGAATTTGTTTAAGTTGGGTGTAGCACGAGTAAGTGTCAGGGGAGGGCCCCTGACACCACGTAACGCTGAGGGAGACAACTATTTCACCACTAGCTGGTAAACATAGATTTGAACTTTTCAAAAAAGTTTTTTTCCTGTTTTCCAGGTTGAGGGATAAAGTTTGGAGAATCTTTAAGAGATTCTAGTACTTCTTTTTCCTCTTTAGTAAGCTTTTCAGGTGTCCACACTTGTACATGGATGAGCTGATCTCCTTGTCCATAACCTTCTACATCTTTTATGCCTTTACTACGTAGTCGCAATATTTTACCACTTTGTGTACCAGGAGTTAGTTTAACTTTCACTGGCCCTGTAAGCGTAGGTACTTCTTTATCTGTACCAAATACTGCTTCTATAAAGCTAATATAAAGTTGATAATGGATGTTATTACCTTCTCTTTTTAGTAGCCCATCTTCTTTTTCTTCTATTACAATTAACAAATCTCCAGGAATACCTCCATGGGAGGGCATATTACCTCTTCCTCGCATCGAAAGTTGCATACCTTCACTTACACCTGCAGGAATTTTGATATTGACTACTTCTTCTGCATATACCCTACCTTCTCCTTTACAGGTACTGCAGGGGGTTGTAATTATTTTACCTGAACCCTGACATACGGAACAAATAGAGTGGGTTATTACTTGTCCCAACAAAGTATTCGTAACTTTACGAGTTTCTCCAGTTCCTTGGCAATTTTTACAGGTAGAAAGAGCTGTACCATTTTGTGCTCCATTACCCCCACAGGAATGGCAAGCTATATACCTTTTTATTTTTATTTTTTTCTCAACTCCAGTTGCAATTTCTTGTAAAGTTAACTTGAGCTTAATGCGTAAATCAGTTCCTTGGCGCGTCTGCCTTTGAGTACGTCCTCCTCCTTGGAAAAAACTTTCAAAAGGGTTTCCTCCAAAGATGTCACTGTATCGGCCAAATATATCCTCAGCTTGGGTATAAGAACCACTATAAGCTTGTCCCCGCATACCATCGTGACCTAGATGGTCGTATTTTTGTCTTTTTTCAGGATTACTAAGCACCTCATAAGCTTCTGCCGCCTCTTTAAATTTTTCTTCTGCTGCAGGATTATTAGGGTTTTTATCAGGATGATACTTAAGAGCTATTTGCCTATATGCTTTCTTGATTTCTTCAGCAGTAGCACCTCGTTTTACACCCAGTATTTCGTAATAGTCTTTTTTTGCCATTATTCACCTATTATAACTTTAGCATACCGCAACACTTTATTCTTGAGTAAGTATCCTTTTTCTATAATGTCTACTATTTTACCTTTAAAGCTAACATCTGATACAGGAGTCTTGGTAATGGCTTCATGCAACTCTGGATCAAATTGGCCACCTTTCTCAAGCTTCATAGCTTGTGCACCAGCTTGTTCTAAGAGATGCATCATTTTATCATGAATTAACTCCACTCCTTGCTCTACTGCTTCCACAGATACATTCTTTTGGTGTAAAGCAGTCAACGCTCGCTCAAAATCATCTATAATGGGGAGGATTAGCTGCAAAATTTTTTCTCCAGCCGTCTCTATTAATGCTAGCTTCTCTTGTGTATTCCTCTTTCTAAAATTTTCGAATTCTGCATACAACCTTAAATATTTATCATTTGCTGTAGCTAATTCCTGCTGAAGTTTATCAACCATTTGCTTTGAATAAATATCTCCTGGAATTGGCTGCTGGTTTAAACCTTCCCCATTTTGTGAGGACATTTGCGTAGTTGATTCATTGCACGGAGATTGCTGTGTTGGATTGTCAGGATGGTCACAGCAACATCCTTTATTCATATTAGATTTATCTGTTTCTTGGTGATGTTTCATAATCGCATGCAGTTAATATTGAGCATTAGGAAATAAATTTTTATAAAAACAATTTTTTTGCCAAATACCATCTGGTTGTCAAGTTGGCAGCAATATATACGTAAAAATTTTTAGGTAAATCGTCTAATTGTGTAAGTAAGATTTATACAAAATCCTAATTTACTAAATCCAGTTGGATTTATAGGTAAAGAGAAAAAATTATTAGACTTCTCCCGAAACCAAGAATTGGGTTATCTGGACAGGAAGAAATTTGTGAGGAACCGGAGTGTGGTGTCAGGAGGAAGCTCCTGACACCACATGAGGATTGAGGTGTCAGGGCTCTGGGGCCCTGACACACACTTACTGACAAACTTAGAGGACTCAAGGCGACGGTTTCGAAAGGAAGTTTATTATACCCACCCTATAAATGAAAGAGAACGCTTATCTGGCTTTATTGAGGTTTTATTAAACAAACTTTTATAGCGCCATGCTACAAAGCCAAATAAAGTATAGAATACTAATTTGATGATCCAGGATTTAGGATAAGTTCGACCTTTGTTATTTGCAGACATAGTAATTTTTCATTAAATGGTACATCTATTTATAATAATAAAAAAAGGCTTATAAAGCAACAATTCATTTGTTTTTTATTGAGTGGAATATTAATAATTAAAAGACTGGTTACTACGTTACCTTTCGTCGAATCAAAAGAGTTTATTAGCTCATGTTCCCCTGCAAACTCTAAAGCTTATTCATCGAGCTCACCAACTGTATTGTCTTGAAGCAACCTTCTAAACAAACTGGCATTTTCAACTGCATGTGCAGCCATGGTATTGTTGAAATAAGCATAAAGTTCTTTTAAACCCAATCTTTTAACGCGAGCTGCCCACTTAGATAACTCTTGTTCTGTATAACATCCAACGTAAGTTGGCTTACCATGGAATCGCAGATACGTCATTCCATTTGTTACAATAAGATTTTCTGGCAATCCAAACCCACTTACCGTACAAAAAATTATATTTTTTTCTTGAATAGAATTGATAACTTCAGGTGTCCACCAACTTGAATGGCGAAACTCAAGTACGTTTTTATAACAAGGATCAAGCTGCGATAAGATTAGTTCTAAGTTATATTTTGTAAACTTAAAACTAGGAGGAAATTGAAAAAGAAAGCATCCTAAGTTGTCTTGTAATAGATCATGAAATCTATAAAATTTTAGGATCACTTCCTGAACGTGTTTCATCTTTTTGATATGCGTAATCTCACGACCAACTTTAAAAGAAAATTTAAAATTTGGAGGAGCTTTTTTGCGCCACAATTCAACTGTTTTATCTCTAGGGAAATGATAAAAGCTACTATTTATCTCAACTGTATTCAAATAGGTTGTATAAAATGGGAAATAATTGTGAACAGGCAGATCTTCTGGATAAAATATATTTTTCCAATCCTTGTAAAACCATCCTGAACAACCAATATACGTTAACATGCCTTTCCTTTTAACCTAATATTTATTTAAAAATAATAAATAAAATTTCTTAGATAAAATAGTGATTTTAACTTTCTGGTACCAGAAAGTTAAAACTTGTCTAGTTCAGCTTTTAGTCTAGCTACAAAGAACTGTTAAAGTTAACCATATTGTTTTTTCCAATCTTTCTTTAAGCAAGTATATGTAGAATTTGCTTCAACTTCTTTCCACTTTGCATAAAATATGCGTGCACATAACGCTTTTTCTTTTTCTCCTGAGCCTCTTTTTAATTGTTTATAACCATTTTGTACATCATACTTTTTGCCTCCTTTATAATTTGCATAACGGCGTGCTCTTGTATATCCCATCTGCAAGTACTTACGGGCTAGATCAGCACCCACAAAGTCTCCTTCCTTTAAATATGATAGAAATTTATCATATATCTTTTTACTACTAACAGTCGCTATTTCAGTTGTTTTAAATCGCCAATAAGGGCCTATTTCTTTTTTATAGGGTTGGCATATCAATACTCCCTGTTCCCCCTTTCCTACTTTATATAAATGTGGATTCTTTCGATAATCTATATCTCTTTTCCAAGGATAATTCTTGTTGTCGAAATTAAGATAGCTAGGTTCATTCATTTGACTGTTTAAAGCCTTTGTTCTTGTAGCAAATTAGGGAATAAATTGTATGATAATGTAGCAAATTTATGCTGAATGATATATAGCTTAGCCTTCAAGGTATTGAAACCTTGAAGGTTTTGATTTTAAGCTCTTCTAATCTTTGCAATATTTTTTCAATCTATACAAAATTCTCCCTTTCTATTCTATTTGGCCTCAGAATCTAATTTATTCAGTTTTTTGAGGCCATTCTATAGTTGTTTTTCTATCATGTTCTGCACCATCACTACCCACTAATTCTACCTCAAAGCTAACTTCTTTATTAACATCAGGGTCTATCGTTATGATTGTATTAACCTCTCCCCACTTGAAGCCATCTTTCCCCAATACATCTGCTAATTTAGCTCCATCGATATTTTTACCAGGATCATCATAAAGCACTTTCGTTCCAGCAGTCAAGTTATTGAGTTGAATTATAATATTTTCTAGATGGATTTGGGTCAATTCAAAACCACTTTCATTTCTAAAAATGAGCTCTCTTTCCATTTGATTGCCAACAACCACGTGCGATTCAGCAGTTACTTTTACTTTAGGCTTTCCTTCCCAAAATACTTTTACTTTTTTATCATTTTCCGAAGCTGTGCTTTCTACAACTTCTAATTCAAATTCAACATTAGGATTTGTACCAGTATCTACAAGTACTTCTACAGATCTGGAGTCTCCATCAGCAAGATGAGTTCCCAAAAGACTTGCTAAAGGGGTAGTCGCCTCTTTATCCATCATTTCTGTACCCCCCCAACGATTATTGTATTTCACTTCTGCGTCTTCTGTCAGATGAGTAAGTTTGATCTGAATTTTTTCTAATATTTCTTTATCCAATTCAAATCCACTTTCATTAATAAATAAAATTTCAGTTTTTTTATTATCTCCACTCAGGCGATTATTGTCGTATGTTATTTTTATCCGAGGATCTCCTTTCCACGATACAGACTTTTTATCACCTACCGGATAACCATCATACAATAATTGGCATTCAAATTCGACTAATTTATCTGCACGGGGCTCTAATGTAACCGAATAAGTATTATTGCTGGTATTTTTAGATATATTACCTAAATCATTTAAGACAAATACGTCTGCTGCTTTTTTTGTAGCACCTACAATGGTAGCTTGGGTACCTTTTATACGACGTAACTGTAATTGCAGTTTATCAGCTTCGGCATCTTCCTGTGCCCAATTAGATATTTGTAATTCAAACTTCGTATGATTAGTACCTTGTAATTGAAGAGGTTTTATATTTTCTATTTTTAAGTTTATCTTCTTTTTAGTCCATGTTACGGGTTGTCTTGCTAATTCGACTTTATCCGCAGCTTTTCTAATTATAACAATAACTGTAGCTTTTTCTATAGCGGACGGTTTTTTTACTTTAAATTGTAAATGACTCGTTTGTTCGTTAAAGTTTATAGACCTATTACCATCTACTAGTAATTTCTCCAAGATAGCAGGAGAAGCTATATGTGTCTTATTTCCAACTATAAACTCCAAATTTAGACCACTGGGTTCACTTGTTAATTCTATTTCAATGTCACTAGGATTGATGCTTCCTGACCCTTCATTCTTGAGCTCAAATGTAGCTCGTTTTTTCCCTGCAAATGTAGATAATCCTATCACTTCTATCTTGCCTGCTTTCCATCGGATGGACTTTTCTTCTTGGATACCTTTGCAAGTTAAAGTCAATTTAATCGTAGCATTTTCTTGATTTTTAGGATCTTTTAACTCCAAAATAATATTATCTGTATGAGCACCCTGAGCTAGATTTCTTTCTATTCCTAAAATTTCAGTCAACGTAGCTTTCGATGCATCTTCTTTTTTATTTCCCAGCTTAAATACCATCTTATTGGGAGCATCAAGCTGAATCTGTATATCATCTGTGTTGATCAAAGAACCTTTATTTTTAATCTGAAACTCAACGATATCCTTTCCATGCAATTCATCTGGTAGATGAAAGAATTCTAAGCTAACAGGCTGCTGCTGCCATTTTATAGACCTTTCAAATTTTTTACCTTGATATTTTAAAGTAATTATTACAACAGAAGCATCTTTTGCTTTAGCATCTTCTAACTTTAAAACAAGGTCATCTGTCTCTGAACCTGAACCTATGCTTTTTGCTGATGCCAAGCCTAATATTTGAGTTAAGGTAGCATGAATCGTATGCCCATCCTCCTTGCCCAACCTAAAAATTATATCAGGCTCTTGGGATTTGAGTTCAACTTCGACATCATTCGTGTTTATTTTTTCCTTCCCATTATTTTTGATTCTGAATTTAACTGATTCTTTACCTACGAATTTATCAGCTAAACCTACAAAGGTTAGGTCTATTCCGGCTTTCTGTTTATTCCAGTCTACTGATTTTTTATCTATTAATTGGTTATTTTCGTCATCATAGAGGGCAAAGCTGACTTTTAAATGAGTGATGCTTGGGTTACCTTTTATATGAAAATTGATTTCCTTTACATCGTTAGGACCTAACTCTGTAATAGGTAAAAAGTGTGTAATTTTTTTCTCAACATGTTGTTCAGCTTGAGAACTTCCTTTTGCATCCTTATAGCTTATCTCGCCAGTACCTTCCTCATATAATATCTTCAGGGTAAATCTTTCTAAGTTAACAGTTTCCTCTATTACTGCTGCCTGTATAGTTAACTTGATATCTTCCTCAAAAGAAGCTAAAGTACTTTTGTTTAATTGTATGCTAGGAATGCCTGTAAGGTTTTTATCTTTTTTATTATTTGAGTCACAAGCATTACAAGAACTTGTAAAACATACGATTGTTAAAATAGCAAATTGAAATGTAGAAAAAGTAATGCATTGCAACTTTTTTAAATTTTTCATAATGTTCTATAATGATTAAAAAAAATAGAGATAGACTCGAACCTCATTATATAATATAGAAATAAAGCTCAAATTTTTAATAGCAACAGTAAAAATTTTATTTGAAATTTTAAGAGTTAGATACTGAACGTTAGTACCTTTAATGAAGGCTAATAAATTAAAAAATTTGTTCGGGTTATGGTATATGATCAATTAAGTTAACTATCAAACGTACGAATTCAAAAAATTCAAATTCCAATAATCCTTCTCGAAAAAAATCTACCCCTCCGCCTCTTCCTAATCCACCTAATGGAAATGATAAGCCTACTACTCCTCCATCTAAACCTAAGGACCAAGCTGAGGCCATAGCACAAGCTATTCGAAAGTTAGAAGAGGAAATAAAGAAGCCGAATGCAGATCCTAAGCTAAAGGCCATCTATAGGACAATCGAACTTTTACCTCCTCGCCAATTTGTACAAAACCCAGATGGATCTTTATCACGCGAATCTACTGAAAAAAATGGACTTGAGTTGTTTGATAAAATTATAGAGATTACCGGAACAGGAGCAGGCTCAAATCCTCCAAAAGCTGTGGCTTGGATGGTGGAACAAGGACTATTAAACCCTAATGAAGTGGGTGAGCAAGGAAATTCTCCTTTAGAGAAGGTGTTTGCAGCCTACCTTACTAAAGACTATATGCGTGATGAAGATTTAGCTGATCTAGATGCTATTAGTCAAGAGCTTAAAGATAATGGTGCTAAATTCTCCCCAGAAAAGGCAACCGGAGTATTAGAAAAGTTCATAGATAAGCACTTTATTCAATCCAACCCTAGAGAATGGAATCAAAAGGTTATAAATTTTTTTAAAACTCAAGGAGTTACACTCCCTCCCGATAGCGCATCTGCTTTATTAAAAAAGCTACTAGAAAAACAGCTTACCAATAACGAGGATCCTATAGAAATGTTAGAAATAGTTAAATTTTTAGAAACTCAAGGAGCCACTATTTCCTCACAACCGGCATTCAACCTATTAGGGGTTGTAAGCGTAAACCTCAGATTTTTCCGAAGGATTCTTTTTTATCTAACTAACCCAAGTTGTTAGTAAGAAATAAGGATTAAAGTGCTTGCTTTTACGGTTGGTAGATGCTAGCCTCGTTTCCTTGTGCTAGCACCCCCAATCAAAACCCGCCGTGCGATTTTCCCGCAACGGGCTTCCCAAAGCTGTTTCACATTTTCCTTCTAGGCCAATGCTATCTTAGTTAATAGACTTCTTCCGAAACCTAGGAAAAGAGCATAAATGTAAATATACTAGT
>MKUM01000022.1 GCA_001897825.1 Candidatus Amoebophilus sp. 36-38 | reverse complement strand
TTGGTATGCTTTTTATAAACCATTACGTATATATAGTAGGAAGTTAGGGTTTGAATCAAGTTTGGCCTGCGGCTGGCCGCACTTTTTGTCTGCCACACAAAAAGTGCGCAAAAAAGTGACCGCTGAGCATAAAAAGGCTAAAATCTTCATCTTCCACAGTTTAGCGACCAGACCTGCGAAAACACCCCAACGCTACATATCCGCTGATCTTCGGCCTGGCCGCTCCTCGCTGCAAATTTTTTAACGCCTTTTTATGCAAGGCGGTTTTTTTACTTTTTCCCCAAGCCCCTTTTGGGATAGTATAATACTTGAATCCTTTCAAATTACAACGCCAAGTTAGTATTTCAATCTTCTAGTTGTGTAAGGTGAGTTATTAAGTGAGAAATTTCTGTCTAAAAGAACTCTAGTAAGTAAAACTAAGATGATAAAGCTGGATTATTTATGGAAAAACAAAGCAAAGATTGTATAATTGTTTTTTAACAACATTGCTCATAGTATAGTTTGCATTAGTATATCTTTTAAACGTACTGTGGTTTTTAAAATTTGGCTATAATGTATGAAATACGGAAAAACATGGTGGGGAGCAAAATGGTTAGAGACCTTTAATGGAATTGATAACGAGAATAGATTACCACGTGGAAGAAGTTATGCCAATAGCGGAAGAGCCTACGATATAGAAATTAACGAAAATGAAGCTACTGCTAAGGTCCAAGGATCGAGGCCTCGACCTTACAAGGTAAGCATAAAGCTAAATAAGTTTGATGAGACAGAGCAACAGATTATTCATCAGGCTATCATAAATACCCCTTCTATCTTATCCGCTCTACTTACTAAAAAGCTGCCTATACAGTTGCTTGATAAACTTAATGAACACGATATTCGGTTATTTCCTAAGAATTGGAGCTATGTAGAAGCAGAATGCAGCTGTCCGGACTGGGCAGTACCTTGCAAGCATATAGCTGCGGTTATTTATCTGATTGCCGCCGAGATTGATAAAAATCCATTTTTAGTCTTTGAGATACATGGCTGCAATTTGCTAGCGATGATTAGCGATTTCGGGAATATCAAGGCGAAACAAGTGAAAAGCTTACTTACGCTAGAAGATATTTTTAAACATTTTGATGGTCCAAGTAACCCATTTGATCAAGTTATATTGGAGGAAATAAATTTATCAGCTATTCCAGATTTTTCGGATCGTATTATAACATTATTGACTAATAAGCCGTTGTTTTATGAAAAGAATTTCCGAGAAATCTTACATTTAGCATACAACAATTGGCAAAAAAATCCTTCAGGAAAATTCGAAGAATACACTCACCATGTACCACAAGTGACAAAGAAGGATGGTAAAGTATCAAAAAAGGATGAACCAGCACTTACGGAAGAAGAAATTTTTAGTAAAAAATGGAATAATCCAGAAAGGTGGAATACTTTCGAATTGGTTCTTGACGAAGAACATCAGCTTATTCAGGTATGTGATGGGAATAATATTTTATTCCCAAATACTGATAATCTTAAAGTTCAATTAACTAAATTCTTGCTTGATATTCCTAATGTATTGCTCCATAAATTTACTCCTGAGTTACGCCTCATGCATATGATAGCGCAATTTGGAAGAAAACTTATGCAGGCATCAGCTTTTATGCCGCAAATATTACAAAACGGTCAGGGTAAAACGCTGATCAGGTGGGTGCCAGCTTTACTTGATAATGAGATAAATACGATTTATAAAAAATTAGTCTCTATTTGCCCATCAAAATTAGTTACTTATAAAAAAACTTGTATAAGTCCTGAAGAGCAGATTAAAACAGCTATTACTGTTATCCTATCAGGATACATGCATAACAATTTGCCTAAATCTATCGATCCTCATTTGCCTTATGAAGTAGTTAAATTGTTTTTTGAAAATAAAGCCTGTACCTTCAAAGATTTTAGTGATAAAGAGATCCCTGGCGTAATTAATCAATGGTTATCTAACTTATATCTATCTGAAAGACCACATAAGCTTTATTTAATGATAGAAGATAATGGTATAGATTTTGAGTTAACTATCAAAATAGCACTCGACGATAAAAGTACACCTATTGATTTTCATGAGGCTATATCGAAATACGATAACCCAACCAAACTCACCATTTTATCAGATCTAGCGTTATTGATAGAATACATTCCAGAATTATCTCGTTTAGTGGATGAAGAAGATAAGCTTGCTTTGAATCTTGATGATTTTGCTCCTTTATTTTTGAATATTTTACCGCTACTCAAAACACTTGGTATAATTATTGTCTTACCAAAATCTTTACAAAAGATATTAAAGCCACAATTGAGCTTAAAGTTGAGTTCTAAAAACAAAATCTCAGATGATCGAAAAAGCTTTATGAGTCTTGATCAGCTTACAAAATTTAACTGGCGTATAGCTATTGGAGACAAAACATTAGATATTGCCGAATTCAGGAAGTTGGTTGAGCAACAAAGTGGACTCGTACGTATCATGGATGAATATGTACTACTTAACGAAAAAGAGATGGCAGATCTATTAAAAAAATTAGACAAACTACCAGATCATTTAAGCCAAGCGGCTTTAATGCAAGCTGCCTTAGCAGGAGAATTAGATGGTGCAACAGTAGCAATTGATAACCAATTAGAACGTTTGTTTAGCCAACTAGGAAATTATACAAAAGTTAGTGTACCGCATAATTTGATAGCACAGCTTCGGCCTTATCAAGAACGTGGTTTTAGTTGGCTAGTCCAAAATATTGAAACAAACTTTGGTAGTATTTTGGCAGATGATATGGGTCTTGGGAAAACGTTACAAGTAATTGCTACGATTTTGTATTTCAAAAATGTAGGATTTCTTGCAAATAATGGCGTTTTAATCGTGGCTCCTACTACTTTGCTTAGCAACTGGCAACGAGAAGTTGAACGTTTTGCACCGGATCTTAAGCTACTTGTTTATCATGGCCAAAAACGTGAGCTGAATAGAGATTGTGATATAGTCATAACTTCTTATGGACTTGCACGTCGTGATACAAAATTATTTAATAAAATCGACTGGTTTTTATTAGTTATTGATGAAGCCCAGCAAATAAAAAATCCAGCTACAGAACAAACAAAGGCAATTAAGTCTATTAAAGCTCAACATAAAATTGCTATGAGCGGAACCCCAGTGGAAAATAGATTGTTAGAGTATTGGAGTATTTTTGATTTTACTAATACGCACTACCTAGGGACTTTAACTCATTTTAAGAAGCAATTTGCTAGTCCCATTGAAACAGAACGAGATAAAGATTGTCTACAGCAGTTTAAAAAGGTAACTAGTCCATTCATATTACGGCGACTTAAGAGTGACAAAAGCATTATTCAAGACTTACCAGATAAAATTGAAAACAACCGATACTGTTCGCTTACTGCTGAGCAAACAGCTATGTACCAAGAGGTAGTAGATGCAACCATGGAGAAAATAGAGGCTAGTGAAGGAATAGAACGTAGAGGGCTTGTCTTAAAACTTATTAATGCTTTGAAACAAGTATGCAACCATCCATCACAGTTTTATAAAAAAAGCAAAGCACAGATAGATCAATCTGGTAAAATGCAAATGCTTGAAGAAATATTAGAAGGGATAGAGGCAAGTGGCGAAAAATCGTTGATCTTTACACAATACACGGAAATGGGAAATCTTATTGTAAAATTGCTAGAGGAAAGGTTTAAGATGAGCATACCATTTTTGCATGGTAAGCTTGTTCTAAAGGCACGTGATAAAATAGTTGCTGATTTTCAAAATTGCTCACAAGTACGTACGCTCATCGTCTCACTAAAAGCAGGTGGTACTGGCTTAAATTTAACAGCAGCGAACAATGTCATTCACTATGATTTATGGTGGAACCCAGCTGTGGAAGCACAAGCAACAGATAGAGCTTATCGTATAGGGCAAAAGAGTAATGTGATGGTATATAGATTGTTGACAACAGGCACTTTTGAAGAACGCATCGATCAAATGATTCAGAGCAAGAAAGAACTCGCCGAGCTTACAGTAGGTAGTGGTGAAAGCTGGATTACAGAATTGAGTAATGCTGAATTAAAGGATTTGATTCGTGTCAGATAGTGTATCTATCAAACCGTATATCCATCAATAGAAAAGTCTGTTATAAGCTTTGATATATATATATCATCAAATTCTAGCCAGATTTAGCCTGATTAAGATAGTTATTAAGGCCATATACATGAATCGTACTGCTAAGTGGGTAATCTACCTCTCCTGGATAAATGATATGTAATCTGTCTAATTCTAAATCTTCTATTGCTGAACGCATCGAAGAAGTAATTTTAGGCGCATCAACATATTTAAAATCAAATCCAATTAGCTTATTTTCTTGTTTTATTAATAAATCCAATTCTGCACCGGCGTGTGTGCGCCAGAAAAAGGCTTGTTGGGGATATACTTGAGAAAATCTCAAAATTTCTTCCAACGCAAATCCTTCCCAAAGAGCTCCTAAACGTGAATATCGTTCTATGGTCGTACGGTTGGGTAGATCTAGAAGCGCATGTAAGATTCCACTATCTCTAAAATATATCTTAGGTGTTTTTACGTGTCTTTTTTGAATATTTGCAAACCATGGTTGCAAAGCCCTAATCATGAATGTGCTTTCTAGAATGTCCAAGTATTTGCGTACTGTATGATCTGATACACCCAAGGAACGTCCTAAATCGCTAGCATTAAACAATTGCCCATGATAATGGGTTAGCATCATCCAAAAACGATAAAGCTGTTGTGCTGGGATGCTAAATCCTAAACTAGGCAAATCCAACTCTAAAAAAGTGCGTATATAATTTGTGCGCCAGATATAACTATCTTCATCCGAAGTGCTTAAAAAAGAACGTGGAAATCCGCCTCGTACCCATAATCTTTGTATGTCATCAATTTCGGATGCTGAGAAAGGAGTCAGTTCTATATAACCAATTCGGCCAGCAAGAGATTCAGAAGATTGTTGTAAGAGGGTTTTTGAAGCACTACCTAAAATTAAATATTGTTGTCGATCAGCATTCCTATCTGCTAACACGCGTAGAATAGGGAATAAGTCGGGCCTACGTTGAATTTCATCTATGATAATCAGCCCTTCTAACGACTCTAAAGATAACATAGGTTGATCCAAACGTACTAAATCTTTAGGATCCTCCAAATCATACCAATGTACATGCGAAAAAGCTTTTTTATTTTCCTCCGAAAATTGGCGAGCAAGTGTAGTTTTTCCACATTGTCGCGGGCCCAAAATAGCACAAATAGGGTGTACCCTAAATTGACTTTTGATTGTGGATAGAAACTGATTACGAATCATTTTACCTTGAAATTTCGAACCTTAACTTCGAATTTACAAGGTATTTTTGAAGTAAGGAAATGAATATTCAAGAAAATAATTACAATTTATATTGATTTAGGCAAATACTGCTCCTGCTGGTATAATTAAACACAAAGCGTTGCAAAAAGTTCAATTAAAAATTAATTATAAACTTTTCTATTTCTTACGGACTTATATAACCTTAATTCTTAAGTATCTTTCTAGATTCTTGTGAAAGCTGTATAAATTTAAGATATTTACCATACAACCTTTTCCAAACCTATTACTATTTTATTTTGATCTATGAAACGAGGGTTACTTCTTTTTCTTGGGATATTTCTGGCTATAGATATATACTTTTATCAGGGTATAAAGACAATCATAGCCCCTCTCCAGCCAGGTCTTAGAACAACCATTTATTTGGTTTATGCGGTTTTTGTCATCATTAGACTTGTTGGCTTATTTGCTTATATAGAGTTAAGATGGGGTTTTAGAAACCGTTTTATCAAGTATGGCGTTCTTCCTACTTGGTTCATGAAATACATTGTTAAACTATTTAGCGGATTTTTCCTTTTAGTTGATGATATATCCAGATTAGCTAAATGGGTTCTCTACAAGGTAGGGTATCTTTTTAATTACACTTGGGCCGATACCATGGCCATGCCTAGGTCGGTTGTATTAACAAAAGTAGGAATGTTGGCAGCCAGTGTGCCTATTGCTACGTTAGGGTATGGAATTATCTCAGGAGCACATGATTACCGAGTACGCAAGGTACGTATTAAATTACCGCATCTTCCAACCTCTTTTCATGGTTTAAAGATTGGTCAACTATCGGATATACATAGTGGTAGCTTTTTCAATAAAAAAGCAGTTAGCGGAGGAATTGATATGCTTTTACGCGAACGTCCTGATGTTATTTTTTTTACAGGTGACCTAGTAAATGATACTGCTGATGAGGTTAAAGAATATATACCTATTTTTAGTCAAATAAAAGCGCCCTTAGGCGTATATTCTACTTTAGGCAACCATGATTATGGGGATTATACATCTTGGACCTCGCTCGTAGCCAAGCAACAAAATCTACAAGACCTATGCAAAGCTCATGAATTGTTAGGCTGGCGGCTGCTTAGAAATGAACATACGATCCTGACACAAGGTGATGATAAGCTAGCTATAATTGGTGTAGAGAATTGGGGACTTAGGTTTTCCCAATATGGCCAATTATCCAAAGCCTATCAGGGAGCGGTAGATGCGCCTGTCAAGTTATTGTTGTCTCATGATCCTAGTCACTGGGATGCAGAGGTAAGACCTAAGTTCGGAGATATCGATGTTACTTTTGCTGGCCATACCCATGGCTTCCAGTTTGGTATTGAAATCGGGTCATTTAAATGGAGTCCTGTACAATATCAGTATAAACAGTGGGCTGGATTGTACCAGGAAGGTAACCAATATCTATATGTAAATAGGGGATTTGGTTATATAGGTTATCCCGGTAGGATAGGTATCCTACCTGAGCTCACGATTATGGAGTTAGAAAAAGGCTAAAATCAGGCTGAGAAGTGTTAGGGCAAGGGCCCTGACACCACGTCAAAATTTATAAATTAATTGTAGCTTAACTTCATTCTTGGTATTCCCGTCTATGGTATCTTGCCCACTGCCTAGCTGATCTTCATCTGGATACCAACTAATTTTATATTTTCCCTCTATACGCCAGTTGGTAGTAGGTTTGTATACGACCATTAAATAAGTTGTTATACCTCTTTTAGAAATCATCATGGTGGGCATCGGTTTGTTATATAAAGGTGCTTTCTCATAGAGATATAATTTATTGTCGGCGTCTGTATCACACCAGGCTGCTTGGCCTGTAATACTAAGTTGCTTAAACTTCCAGGTGATGCTTTGTGCGAGTGCGTATCCCCAGGAAAGTTCTTCTAGAAAAGTATACGTGCTAGCCTGTATTTCAGTATGTAATGCTATACGCTTATTTAATTGTTGCTTGAGTTGCGTTTTATATTTTCTGTTTTTACCTTTTGCGATCTTACTCTTAGTATGATCCGAAGGCTGTATTTTATCCTTGGGTATATTTTTGAATTTATGTATTTCCTTATACTGTAAGAGCAATAAATTACTTCTATTAATTTCGTAGGTCGCTTTAGTAAGCCAACTGTGGCCCGATGAAGGCTCAGCGATTCTGCTAGTAGGCTGAGGAAATTTAAAATGGTCGTAATAGGCATTTACTTTTAGCTTTCTAACAGGTTGTAAAGCAATACCTATATATATTCCCTGTTCATTATGATTGTTGGTAGCTTCACCGAAAGCTTTGCCATAAAAACAATGGAAATTTTCGCCATAATGCCGAATTAATAAGGCTATATCTAAATTAGGAAATAGACTAATTATAGCACCCACTAACCCACCTTTTCCCCCGCTTTTAGA
The DNA here is from genome assembly GCA_001897825.1 of Candidatus Amoebophilus sp. 36-38. Taxonomy (GTDB): domain Bacteria; phylum Bacteroidota; class Bacteroidia; order Cytophagales; family Amoebophilaceae; genus Amoebophilus. Next base: position 16,501 of record MKUM01000022.1, on the reverse strand, counting down.
AATAGCCCCCTCACCGAAGAAATGTAGATTATACCATAGGTACCGATAAAACAGCCCTAAGTTATAATTATTTTTACCTGTAAATTGATAAGGTAATTCCTGTTTGCCAAGGCGGATTGGAATATCATATTGACTATAAATAGCGTTTAATCCTATTTCTCGCTGGTTACGCTTAGCCACATACATCAGCGTACTGCCTATAATTTGTTCTGTTATTTGAGCTTTTTTAGCAATTTCTTGTTCTGTCCGATGCGATCCGCTACGATTGATGTTTTTTGTATAATATTCATTAGCAACTGTATCTTGTAATACTTTCCCATCTAGACTATTGTATGTATAATAGATACTTTGTTCCAACGATTTCCAAGTGAATGTGGTTGCAATCCCTCTAAATCCATACTTAGAAAAAGAGCTAAGTGGTTTAATGCCTGCATTCGAAGTTCTCATGATAGGAGTAATGGTTTCTCCAGACTTATTCATACTGAAGCCAGCATTGACCACGAGCCCTTGGCCATAGCCTACTTCGTAATTACCTATAACTAGCTTTTTGAGATATTTTTTGTTTTCTAATAAGAAATAACCTGACAAAAAATCGAAGCCATATCGTTCTGTATCAGGATCCCATGCAAAAGCCTCCCCGGGATTCTTTCTGGTAGCTATACCAAATCCCCAGCCGTTGGGGTGCTTCCATTTGATGCGTGTGACTAATTTATCTGGTGATCCTTGGTAGGGGATTTTGCCAGTTTTCTGATTTATTTCATAACCTTGGGGAGTTTCTAATATCCGTTCATAACGACTTAACAACTCTCCATATCGAGCTCGATGCTTGAAAGTTCTTGTAAGTCCTTGCGTTGGTAGGGGATATATTTCTTCGACTTCGACAAAAGGTAGGAGGCATTCGATGGTAGCTAAATCAAACTCGGGTATAGCCTGCAGTTCATAAATAGAAACAAGTTTCCCATTTTTATCTAAATGTTCAAAAAAATTATTGATCTGTTTTTTAGATAAGATATGCAGCTTTTTTAGTTCTTCTTCAGAAGTATGATTGAGGTCAATTGGATTTTGATAAGCTATCCATAAGTGCTCTGTTAAAGCTTCATAGGGAATTTTCTTACCTTGATAATTATAAACAGCGTCAACTGCTGTAGTAAAATCAGGCTTTTCTTTGGCAGTAGCTAAAGTATACGCACAGATTATTAAAAGATATATAGACCATTTTGAAGGCATCTCTTGAAGTTACTGAGTGATTGATATTATACAACTTGTTTTTCTAAGAACTTGTAGAATTTGTACCTATTTTTAGGCTATACCGCTTACCTGTGCCTGCTGATCAATTCTTTTTACAAGTCCTTGTAAAACTTTACCAGGGCCACATTCTATGAATTCAGTAGTCCTATCGTGAACCATATTTTGTATAGTTTGTGTCCATAAAATGGGAGAAACCAATTGTTGAATAAGTTGTTGCTTGATCTTTTCGGGCTCTGTAGTAGGCAATCCAGTTACATTCTGATAAATGGAGCACATACCTTTTTTGAAAGTCACTTGATCTATAGCTAATGCGAGTTCCTCTTTTGCAGGTTCCATCAAGGGAGAATGAAATGCACCTCCTACTTTAAGCGGGACTATTTTCTTAGCACCTGCTGCCTGTAAAGCCTCACCAGCTAAGGCAACGCCCTTGTGCGTACCGGAAATTACCACCTGGCTAGGTGAATTATAGTTGGCAGGTGCAACTACTTCGTTAATAGTTTTGCAGGTTTCAGTTACTAAATCATCAGGTAATCCCAAGATAGCGGCCATAGTACCTGGATTCTTTTCACAGGCCTTTTGCATGGCCATAGCCCTAGCCTGTACTAATTTCAGCCCATCTTCAAAGCTTAATACTTGGCTAGCTACTAGAGCAGAAAACTCTCCTAGTGAGTGGCCAGCTACCATATTAGGTTCAAAGTCGGGGGTAACAAGTGCCAAGATGGTGCTATGAATAAAAATGGCAGGCTGGGCTATGTTCGTTTTTTGAAGCATCTCTTCCGTGCCTTCAAACATGACATCCGTTATGGGAAATCCAAGAATTTGATTAGCAGTATCAAACAATTGTTTAGCTGTTGGATTGGTATCATATAGGTCTCGCCCCATCCCAGCAAATTGAGATCCCTGTCCTGGAAATAGATAAGCACGCATAATAGGTGAAGTTATGTCTTTTGAAGCTTTTAAAATATTTGAGTACAAATAACTTATTTTTTGTTACAGCAACCTACTAAATATTGTATAAAATAGGTTGTGATAGAAAGCTTTGTGTGCGACTAAGTGGAAAGTATATAAAAAATGTTTCTATTTGCTCAGCTATTCCAAATGATGATTATTGGTGGCTCAGTGATACCGAGCAACTGTTAAGGTAATTACAGAAGTTGTGTTTATTTCGTAACATGCTTGCATATATATTAGCTATCAGCTAGCTTAAAATCACTATTTAAAACTCTTAATAAAATATGAGTCCAAATTATAAATTAAATCACAGGCTGAAGGCGTGTATTTTGATTGCAATTTTATTTTTACCAAGCTGTACTGATTTTTCTGATTCAGCTGTTGCCAGTGTAGAAGGATCGACAGAGGCTATTCTAGAATTAACCAAACGAGTTGATATCAAGCAGTTAGTAGATAAAGAACTTACTGCAAAAGGAGGGCATCTAGTTGTTTGTCATGAGCGAGGGGAAGAGTTAGAAGCAGATGTGAAAATGAATGTAGCAGAGAGTTTTAGCAAAGAATATAAAAGTTTACATGTATATATAGATGAGAGTGTAAACCCATCTCAGTTGGTACAGCTCGATAAGAAACAACAAGAGATTTTGATAGAAGTACAATTACCAGAAAGTGGGCAACTAGGCTATGTATATATCGGTAAGAAAGAACCCGTAGGGGATATGAAAGAAAGAAGTAAGGAGAAAGAGAAGGAAAAAGAGCAAGATTCTGAAAAAGGGCGAGATAATGTAGAATACTTGATCAATTATAAACAATTACGTGTGTTCGCTGAGCAAGAAGGTTGTGAGGCACAATTTCAATTAGGCCAAATGGCCTATGAAACATGGCAGGAGCAAGGAAGAAGGGGGGATCCTGATGAAGCAAGGGTATGGTTAGATCAAGCATCTTCGCAAGGACATGAAATGGCTATAGCCTTATTAAGTGAAATAAATAGAATATTAGAGAATAAAGAGAATGAACAAACTCGAGAAAGATATAAAAGAAAAAGAAAAGAAGAAGAAAAGGAGGAACAAAAACATATAGAAGTTAAACGAAGTAAAAGATTACAAAAAGAGGAAGATGCAGATTTAGAAGGTTGTCCATTTCTTGCTCCAGAGTTATTGCAAGAGATTTTATCATATGTGCCCTTTCCTTATATACTGAATTGCAGAAGAGTTAATAGCTTTTTTTATGAGGTTATTACAGGCTATTCTGAAATTGGAATGATTGGTGTAACAAATAAACCTAGGTCGTCCTACTATTCAAATAACTGGAGAATCAATAAGGTTATAGATTTTAGAACAGATAAACTTAAGATATTAACACCTGAGACAATTCCCAGTTTCTTATTTTATCGACTAATGAATGAGGTACATTACTTACCTCCACCCTTTTGGCCTCATTTAGCTGGTACCCAAATAGAGGCGATTAATATGGCAGATGCTGGCTTAGGTCCTGGCGGTGGCATATTATTAGCTAGAAGCTTACGGGGAACCAATGTTCGATCGATTTTCTTGTTTAATAATCGAATAGGTAAAGGTGTCGTAGAATTAGCTAAAGCCTTGCAGGGAACGAATGTCCGCAACGTTGATTTAAAATATAATGAAATCGATGACATAATGTTAGCATGGCTTATTATAAATTTACAAGGGACGAGTGTACAGGTGATTAATCTATCTGATAATCGAATAGGCGATAGGGGGATAATGGCATTAAGTAGAAAGTTGCAGGGAACGGCCTTACGTATAATTGATTTAAGGAATAATCAGATAGGGGATGTAGGGGTAGCAGCATTAGGTAAGTTTTTACGAGGAACGAACTTATGTAAGATTTATTTAGGAAATAATCAAATAAGTGGCTTAGGAGCAAGACTGTTAGGTGAGGGCTTAGAAGGAACCAACTTATATGCGATCGATCTAAGTTTGAATAACATAGGTACTGAAATAGTGGAATTTATTAAGACCTTACAAGGTACTATGGTGTGTGACGTTGATTTAAGTTGGAACGAAATAGGTTCTTTAGGAGCGGCCGAGATTGCTAAAAACTTACGAGGGACCAACTTACGTTCGATTAAGTTAAGCCATAATAAAATAGATGATAGGGGACTAGTCGAGTTTGTTGAAAATTTAGAAGGGACGAACGTGAATCAAGCTGATTTATCAGATAATCAGATAGGTGATGTAGGGATAGTGGGGTCTGCTGAAAAACTAAAAGGGACAAGCGTTCAAATACTTAATCTAGCAGGTAATAACATTAGTAATAGAGGGGCAGTGGAATTTGCTAAAAGACTAGAAGGTACTAATATACGAACAGTTATATTAAGAGATAATCAAATAGACGAACAGATGCAGGATTTTTTAAAGAAAGAATATTCTACCATAGAGTGGATATTTGAGAAGATTAGGAATGATGAAAACTATCGGCGCTTATATTTTTTTTGAAATGATGTCAGGATTTTTGCCCTAACACTCTCATTTGAAGAGTGCGAAGAATTATTTCTTGGTACTACTGAATAGCATTTTATCATCAAAGGTGGAGTAGTGTTAAGGCTCATACTCATACCCTCCATATCCGGTACACTTCATTGATTTTTAAGAGAAACACTTCCTGCCTTACTCAAAGTCTAGTATATGACTAACTTATTATCCCCACTTTCAATTCGTTTGGAAATAATATCTAATTGTGTCTATTTGTGTCTATATTTACTTCAATATAGAATAGAGATGATGATATTCAACTATACATAAACGATAGTTATATTAAATAAATCCACTCATACTTTTGAATAGCATGAAAATGTTAAAAAAAGTAATCAATAAATGCGTATCAATTTCACTAGGTACCTTACTAGCCTTGATGATTCTTTCAAATGTTACATCTTGTAAAGCTTGTAAGACTGGTAATGGTAATAATAATAGTAGTTTCCCAAAACTCGATCTTGATAAAAATGATTTGCAAGGGAATGAGCGTGTGGTAGAGTTAATAATTAACTCGGATCCTAAAAAAGCAATCGATCTAGTAGCTAATAGCCTGCAGGTTAAGTTAGTTGTAATGGGTAATACCTCTGGGAATTCCACCTTAGAGTATGATTCTTACGATGACTTAGGTAATGTAACTACTGCAGCTATTAAAGGGGGAGAGGAGACACATCCATTAAAATATTTCTATAACGTAGGAACTGAAACTATACTAGAGCCTGGCGCAAGCCCATTAACAAAAAAATTCACCTTTAAACCTGAAAATGAAACTATTACTATGATGAGAGCAATCTTCCAGATTGTAAACAGTGTAGGAGTCCCTATAGGTGAATCATGTGAAGTAACCTGGAAGGCAAAAGTTATTCCAGTATATAAATTAGAAATTGAGAGGTTAGAAGCAACTGCTACAATGGGAATAACGAATGGATTCACCATTAAAGTTAAAAAAGAAGGTGGCCGAATAGAAAGGACAGAAGCAAAAGACTTTAGCGTGGTCGTAGAAACTGTTAATGGTGATATTAAAATTGATGGACTAGCTGCTAATAAAATAAATTTTGTAGAAGTTGATGTCAAAGATGGAATTATAAAAAGGGAAATCATAGTACTTCCTAATCCAAAAGATAGTGGTTTCGAACTACATTTACAGCACAATGGTATAGAGGTTGCCAAATCTGGAAAAGTAAGCGTTAAAGCTCTTACTCCTAGTGTATTTAAGTTAACAGTAGATAATAATAAAATAGAAAATGATAATACGAACTTTAAAATTACTGTAACTGGCGAAGAGGTACTGAAAGAAGCTGATCTGGAAAATTTGGTGTTAAAAATTGAAAGAGTACAAGGTAATGTTGCTACGATAGATGGTGTTAGCCTAAATGATACGTTTATCTTTAAAGACGCTCACAAACTTACGATTGATAGTGTTGATAAGAAGAAAGCTACTAAAATCTTGAAAATAGTTCCTGGAGCTGATAGAAAAGCCATGTTTAAATTAACGTTGCTAGATAAGGATGGTAAGGCCCTTACCGAGTCTGAGCGAAGCATAGAATGGGGTATAGAGGCTCAGCTAAAATTTGTGCATTTTAGCTATGATTCCGCTACTAAAAAAATTAATGGTATTATAAAAAATACAGGTAAAATAGATTTTCTAGGTGGCAATGTACTAGAGTGGGATACCCAAAGTGCTGATATTAAAATAGGCGCTGATCAATCTGGTAGAACCAATGTTCCTGCTATTCCAAAAGGTTCTGAGCACGTTGTTAGCCTAGGTCCTTTTGTTTTTGCAGAGCAGGTCTATAGTAAAGTAAGACTTAAACTTATTTGGAATAAGCTAGAAAATGGATTTGTAGAAGAAAATAATGTGATGATCAGTGAAGATGTTAATCTAATTGCAATTTCTAATAAAATAGAAATAGTAACTAAAAAGTCGGCGGAAATTAGTAGTGCACTTACTGCAACGCCTCTGAAAATAATAGAGGCCTTAGTGGCGTTACAAGAAGCAAGAAATGCCCTACGAGAAGCAAAAGTTGTACAGGATAAAATAGCCAATGGTATCCCTATACGAATAAAGGCTGATACACAAATAGCTGCAGCAGAAGCAACATACGATGTTAGAGAAAGAGAATTTAACACAAGAATCTCTGATTTATTAGCGGCGAAAAAAGTTGAAATAGAAAAAATAATTAGAGCTGATAGGAGTGTAAATACTATAGCTGGAGCAGTAGATATAGCTAGTGCTTTGGTTGAGTTAGAAAAAGTAGTTAATGTAATCAAGGAAATGCAACCTATACGTGTTGCTACAAAAGGAAAATATTCTAGGCTGAAGCCAGGTTTAAACGAGGTTGATGAATTAGGAATTATTGCAGTAGAAGAGTTTAAAGCAAAAGCAGGAAATTTAGTAGCCGTACAAAAAGCCGAAATAGAGAAGGTAATTAAAGCCGATAGGAGTGTAAATACTGTAGCTGGAGCAATAGATATAGATGGTGCATTGGAAGAGTTAGAAAAAATAGTTAGCCCGATGAAGGAAGTGCAAGTTATACGTGATGCTATAGTGTGGAAATACCCTAATCTCCGACCAGATTTAAGTGAAGTTGATAAATTGAGAGCTATTGTGGTAGAGGAGTTTAAAGCAAAAGCAAAAAATTTAATAACCATACAAAGAGTTGAAATCGAGAAAGTAATCAAAGCTGATAGGAGTATAAATACTATAGCTCAGGCAATAGATATAGATGATGCATTAGGTGAGTTAGAAAAAGTAGTTAATGCAGTGAAGAAATTGCGAGTTATACATAATGCTATCATGGAGAAGCATACTAATTTGCAGCCAGATTTAACTGAAGTCGAGGGATTATGGGCTGTTGCAATAGAAGAGTTTAAAGCAAAAGTAGAAAGCTTGGTAGCCGTACAAAAAGCCGAAATAGAGAAGGTAATTAAAGCTGATAGGCGTGTAAATACTATAATTGGAGCAGTAGATATAGATGATGCATTAGATGAGTTAGTAAAAATAGTTAATCCGATAGAAGAGTTGCGAACTATTCATGATGCTATAATGAGGAGATACCCCAAGCTGCGACCAGATTTGAGTGAGGTTGGTAAATTAAGAGCTATTGCGATGGAGGAGTTTAAGACGAAGGTAGGAAGCTTAGTGACAGTGCAAAAAGCTGCAATAGAGAAGATAATTAAGGTTGATAAGAGTATAAATACTATAGCTCAAGCAGCAGATATAGTTGGTGCATTGAATGAGTTAAACAAAATAACTAATGCAATAAAGGAGGTACAAACTATACGTGATACTGTAGCGAGGAAGTATCCTGAATATGAGCTAGATTTAAGTGAATTTGACGAATTTAAAGCTGTTGCAATAGAAGAGTTTAAAGCAAGAGCAGAAAATTTAGTAGCGGCATAAGAAGCCGAAATAGAGAAAGTGATTAAAGCTGATAAGCGTGTAAATACCATAGCTCGAGCAATGAGTATAGCTGATGCACAGGCTGAATTACAAAAGGTATTTGATGCGGTGCAAGAGGCAACAGCTATATATAAGGTTGTAACAGATAGTGAACTGCAAAATTTAGGCCTTGAAAAAAAGCTTGGTAATATTAATTCTGAATTATATGTTGAGGCATTGGTAGAGTTTATCAAAAAAGCAGAGTCAATTGTGGATAGTAATACTAAAAATAAAGAAGCAGCTAATACAGCAATTCTGCAAGCACAACAATTATGCACCTTGTATAATAATAATATTACTTCTTTTACTTCCTCAGATACTATAATAAAGATAAATGAAGGTATACAAGCAGCTATAGATGCAGTAAAACTGTATAATGATGATGATACTACTAATAACAGTGGCAATAATCAAATCGATACTGCTAATCTACCACAACTGATAGAAGCTTGAGGTGTTGTCAGAGCATAAATCTTGGAATCCTATTTATAAACCCATTGCTGGCGCACGTGTCCTCACGTGTGCCATATCTTCCATTTGAGTAAGGTCTTGATACTTCATCCTAATACATCCAATATATGCTATCCTACTGGCTTCAGATTACTCTGAAACGGCTTCAGGTAGCGTGGAGAAAAATGAGCTATATCTATAAATTTCTGTTGTTGAAAATGAGTATAAGCTAAGGTGCCTATTTCTTTAGCAGCGGGGTAGATACCATCAATAAAAATAGCATTTTGGTGCTCCGATAGGATAGGTTTGCATTTCCCAGCCCCATCTCCAAAAAAGAGTACCTTATTTTCTCTGAGCCAAATTTCAAAACTATTTTCCGTTACTATATGAGGATGAGCCTCTTCTAAAATATTACCTATGGCATCTGTTATTAAACAATATACTTCCATTCTTCGGGCATCGATCATCGGACAGCATAAAGCATGGGTTATATTGAATGGTTTTACAGCAAGCACCATGGATTCTAATGTATTGATGGCTATGAAGGGAATATTCAGTGCATAACAAAGCCCCGTAGCCGTGGCAGTCCCAATTCGTAAACCAGTATAAGAGCCAGGTCCTTCAGAAAGGGCAACAGCTTGCAGATCTTTGGGGGAATAGTGGGTCAGGTCTAGTAGATGATCTATCATCGCTAATAGCGATTCAGCATGCGAGCGGGCTACAAATAGACTTTGATAACCTAGTAGATTTCCTTGATTATGTAACGCTATGGAACAAACAGAAGTGCTGGTTTCTATGCTAAGTATGAGGGCCATGATTGAATTATCTGTTAGGTTAAAGCCTAATTTAAACCTTTTTGAGCCCCCGAGCAATCATAAGCGCTTGCTCCAAAGTCCCAAAATTTTAGTTTTCTCATATTTTTACAAAAGTAATTAAAAATAAAATATATTTGTTTTATAAATAAACATTTTTGTAGTTTTGTTGGACAGTTAAATAATTAATACCTCGGACTTTAAATGTGCACGCAAGGAAAAATATAACCGGCTTCAAATTCATATTCCCATAAGATTTTTTATGGTTTAGTGCATAGTTATAATCCAGCATTTATTACAAACTATGATAGATATTAATATTACTACGACTCCACATAACCACTTTTTTTATCAAGTTATGTCAAGAAAAGAGAAGGCTATTTGCTTCTTTAGAAGGTATCTGCCACAGGCTATTCTTGAACTAGCTGATCTCAAACAATTAGAGCTGGTCGAAAGCAAGCATATTAGTGATCAAGGGATAGCACTTTATAACGATGTACTCTACAGATGTCCCTTGGAAGGCGGCCAAACAGGTTATTTCTTTGCTGTATGTGAGCACCAGTCAACCCCCGAACCCCAGATGCCTTTGAGGCTGTTAAAATATGATATAGCTATTATAGAAGACCACTTGAAACACAATATACATTTTCCCGTGATTGTTAATGCCGTGGGTTACACTGGAAAAGCTCCTTGGAATTATTCTACTGCTTTTAGTGATTATTATGCTAATCCTAGTTTAGGAAGTCAGTTTTTATATATGGCTCCGTTTACCTTAATAAATGTTTCTAAACAGTCTACTGAAGAAATTTACAGAGATCAAGAATTAGGGTTTTGCTTTATGGCTTTTCGGTGTACAAATACTGCTGATCCATATCAGACTTTTGCTAGAGCTATGCAATCTCCTATATTTGAACCCTATTTCAAAAGCTTGAGTCGCGAGGATAAAAATATAGTACTCAGATATTTAGGGCAGTTTATTAATCGAGAGTTATATAGTCTAGAAAATTTAGTAAATTTAGTAACAGACAATAATCAAGAAAAGGAGGAATTTATGCAATCAATACTTCAGCCATATATAGAGCAAGGCATACAACAAGGCATACAGCAAGGCATGCAACAGGGCATACAGCAAGGCATGCAACAGGGCATACAGCAAGGCATGCAACAGGGCATGCAAAAAGGTATGCAAAAAGAAAAGATAGAAATAGCTAGAAACATGTTAAAGAAGAAATTATCTATTAAGCTTATTCAAGAGGTAACTGGCTTGACTGAATCAATTATTGAACAAATGGCAAGAGAATAAGCAAGGTTAGTTTTTATCTCTTGTACAATCGCTTTAGGTTTCTTCTGATATTATTTTAAAGTGGTGTCAAGACCTTCTTCAAACTTTTGTTGTCTGTCAGAAGTGAACTCTTGATAGCACGTTGTTAATCTGTTGAATTCCCTTCAGAACTTTTTTTTGTATGATTTCAAAATTGGTAGTTTGATCATTAGCAACATATACATAAGCTAATAAGAAGTAAATCGGGTTAGCCGGACGACTTATTAATAGATGCTTATGCAGTCTATAAGCCTCCCTCATCTTTCTCTTAATTGCATTCCTGTCTACAGCATGCTTAACTTTTTTCTTAGGAACACTAAATAACACCTGGTGATGAGAAATAATGTTTTTATTGCATGGCAGATAAATCAATCGTAAAGGATATAAGTCCCGTACCATTTTACCTTGCTCAAAAAGTTGTTGAATCAATTTTTCACTTTTGAGACGCTCGTATGCCTTAAATGTATGTCTGATAATGATGAAATTTGTATGGTAAGTTGTTTTGAAATCAATTAGGCGTTATCAGGAGTTTCTTCTGGATACTCCAAAAATTAACTTATCTTTTGTACATGCTAATTTATAGCATTTTACGACTAAATTACACTGCCAATCATATATTATTTATTTCTAAGAGACTATGAACACTATATGAATAACATATTCTTTTTTGCAGGCGCCGCTTCCCAAGAAATAGGCGCACGCATAGCTCATTTATCTAGTAAGCCACTAGGTAGATGGAACTTAGTTAAGTTTAGTGATGGAGAAATACGCCCAGTCTTAAAAGAAAATTTAAAGGGAGCTACGGTAGTAATTATTCAATCCACTTATTCCCCTGCTGAGCATATGATGGAACTATTACTGATGATTGATGCAGCTAAACAGGCTGGGGCTCATAAAGTTGTTGTAGTTACACCTTATCTAGGTTATATGCGGCAAGATAAGATACATGAGTCTGGGGAAGCGCATGGGGCTGGGCTTATGTGTAGACTTTTATCGGCTGCAGGTGCAGATCAACTTATAGTTTGTAATCCCCATACCAAAAATCTAACTCTTTTTTTTAAGGGAATTATCAAACAAGTGTCAACTTATTCTTTATTTATATCTTATTTAGAATCTCTGAATTTGAAGAATATATGCTTTGTAGCTCCAGATAAAGGGGCTTTCATGGAATCTAAAGAATATGCCCAGTATTTCAAGACAACATTAGTCGTTTGTGATAAGATTAGACATAAGCCAAATGAGGTAAAGAGGATACAAATTACAGGCAAAGTAGAAAATGTCGATGCTGTTATTATAGATGATATGGTAGATACTGCCAATACATTGTGCGTAGTAGCAGAGCAACTTAAAAGTCAAGGTGCTCGTTCTATTCGTGCTTTATGTACTCATCCTGTCCTTTCTGGCAATGCTTATGATCGATTAGCTTCGTCATTGCTAGAGGAGATAGTAGTTACCAATACAATACCTTTAAAACAGAAAAGTGAGAAAGTTAAAGTATTAAACATAGCTCCTCTTATACTTGAAGCAATGAATGATTGAGTTAGAATATTAATCAGGTTAAAATTAATGTGAATCGTCATTACGACTGTTTCACTGTCATTTGTAGTGCCGAACACGAGACAATTCAAGAATTAGACGGTACTGTTGGGTAGACAAATTGTGACTTAAGGGTAGTAGGGTTTAACTGGATCTTCTTTTGCTAATCCTAAAGAAGCATCTAATAGACTTCTTGATTATGCAAGAAGTCTAATGGTCACACATGGTCGGATATATTATTTGATTAAAGTAAAAGTATTTTCTATAATTATATTCTATCCAACTATTGCTATATGAAATACATTGATTGCTTGAAAAAAACTGTAGGTTACATTTCTTCTGTATTAGTGCTGAGCGTAGCCCTTAATGCTTGCAATACACCGCCTGGGTCTTCCCAAACTGAAAGAAGGCAGAAGCGTTCATCTGAGTCTAAAAAAATTATTTACATTTTGAATGCGCTTTGGCCGGGTATGCAAGAGTTTAATAACTTAAAAAATTTGCTGTCAACTGCCTTCGAAGATGAAGGTTTAAACATAGAAGTAAAAAGTCTAAATACAGCATCCAGAGCAACTAGTGAACAAGATATTACACAACAAGCAAGCGAAGCTTTAGAAAAAATTAAACGGCAAGTAGGAGAAGAAAATCATGAAGTTATCCTGATAGGGCATAGTCAAGGTGGTTTAAGAGGGGCGAAGATATTGTTTTTGAATGTACAAAAAAGGAGACCGTTAAATATAAAAGGGCTAATTACCCTGGGTACACCTTGGGAAGGTGCACCTGCAGCAAGTATTACCAAGACGTCTGTACAATCCTTTCTTCAAAAAAGGTCTGTAAATTATATATTAGCAGGTGCTACTTATATGCATCCTGCTACTGCAGAACTTACTAATGATGGGTCCATTAATATTTTATTTGATCAATACTTTCCTACTCATGAGCCGGGGGTGGAGGATATGGTTCCTAATAGTGATTTCCTCCAAGACTTAGCTAGTAATTTGGCACACAACTCTACGCCCATATTGGCAATAGCAGGTGACAATATAAATGTGGAAGGATATATTGATTATTCTGCAGTTGAAATAGAGGCTTATACCTCTTATCTAAAAAGTATACCGTCAGGATGTTTGAATCTATTATATACGCGCATTTTCACAGGTGGTTGGTGGATAGAGCATGACATGATGGTACCCTTGTATAGCCAGTTGGCACAAAATATTGCTAAGAATGATGCATTTGAAACCTATCTTGTAAAAGGAGCTATTCATGATTTTCTGCCGGGGCTATCTATACCACCAGATAGAGTGATCTATAATCATGTAGAAACCATAGAACGAATAGTTGAATTTGTTAAATTAAATTTTGGCTTTCAGGAAAGGAAAGATACATGTTGTGTGAGCTAGGAATGTTCACAAAGTAATTCCCAAAGGATTATCTCTCCGCCCCACTTCTTGATTAGACTTGTTGCATAATCTTCGTCTTTAGCCCTCTGGGTTCGTCAGAAATTTGCTCAAAGTCCCCCTGCCAGAAGTGACATTATTTACTGCAGTAAACTCCGATTTCTCACAAATTTCTTCCTGCTCAGATAACCCAAAATTCTTGGTTTCGGAAGAAGTCTAATACAACAAAAATAAAGCTACAAATTATTTCTGCCTTGTTCCTTAGTAATCTGTAATTTATTCGTGGTCAACTGTCTCTAATGCAGAATTAAGAAATTGATTTAGAGGTACTAGTAATTTGAATCCTTCCAATACCTGTTTTATAAAGTCTGTGCTGGCTACTTTTTTATCTGGTATTGGATGCATGACTAGAAAAGACTTTAATTTTATCCAATCAATATATGGATGAGTATCATCATATCCTTTGGGTGGCCTTTGCAGGCTTTCTCCATGCAGATTCCCAAAGAACTCCTTAAATTTTTTATCGCTGACAATAACCTTCAGCTTATCTCCGTTGTAATCAATTTCTTGCCGTATTTGTTTGAGTGCATCTGGCATAGGCTGGTATGACCCACCTGCTATAAATGATTGGCCATGTGGTTGTAGGTGCAAATAATAACCTGCACATCCTCCATGTTTACCTCCCTTTGTTAAATAGGCACCCATATTAATTTTATAAGGGCTCTTGTCCTTCGAAAAGCGGATATCCCGATTAATACGAAATACACAATCTTTAGGAGTTAAGGAGGCTATCTCGGTATCAATTTTACCTAGCCCTTTAATAAGCTGATCAGTTATTTCTAACAATGTATTGCGAGCTGCCAGGTAATCAGCCTTGTGCATATCCATCCATGGCTTGTTGTTATTTTCTTGAAGTTGTTCCAGAAATTGGAGTATTTGGACTGTGTTCATACGCTATAAGTTTAGTCTAACTTTAGAGTTCTTTCAAAACCGTCGTCTTGAGCTCTCTAAGTTCGTCAGTAATTGATTCTTCATATTTATTTACTACAAGTAAACTCCGGTTTCTCACAAATTCCTTCCTGCCTAGAGAACCCAATTCTTGATTTTGAAAGAACTCTTTTACTTCCATAAAACGTGGAGAATGGGGGAGTCGAACCCCCGACCTTCTCAATGCCATTGAGACGCTCTAGCCAGCTGAGCTAATTCCCCAAATATTTTTATGTCAATCATCAACCAACCGATGGTAGTTTTGCTAATATCGTTTTAAAGCTTACTTTTTCCAAGAGGAAATCGCGCAAGATATTTATAGGCATTCGTTGTTGTTGCATACTATCACGCTCTCGTATGGTCACCGTATCATCTGTTAATGTCTGGTGATCTACAGTAATACAATACGGTGTTCCGATCAAATCTTGTCTAGCATACCGTTTCCCGATAGACTGATTTTCTTCATAAATAAGCGGGAAATCATATTTCAAACTCTCAAAAATTTCTTGTGCCTTTTGAGGAAGATTGTCTCGCTTAATTAAAGGGAAGATGGCGGCTTTAATAGGTGCTAGAGCAGGATGTAATTTTAAATACGTACGAGTTTTAGCGCCTTCTTCCTCCATAATCGTTTCTTCTGTAAAGGCTTCGCAAAGTAGCATCAAGATAAGTCGGTCACACCCTACAGAAGTTTCTATTACATGAGGTAAATAATTTTGGTTTAGCTCTGGGTCAAAATATTGCATTTTTTTCTTAGAAGCCACTTCATGATTTTTTAGATCAAAATCTGATCGAGCATGAATTCCTTCTATTTCCTTATATCCAAATGGGAAATGGTACTCGATATCTACGGCTGCTTTAGCATAGTGGGCTAGTTGGTCATGTGGTTTGATTCTTAGCTTATCTTTGGGCAATCCAAGTGCTAAGTGCCAATTCCAACGTGCTTGTTGCCAATAATTAAACCACTTATCATCATTACCTGGCTGGATAAAAAACTGCATTTCCATTTGTTCAAACTCACGCATACGGAATATAAATTGTCTGGCCACGATTTCATTTCGAAAAGCTTTACCAATTTGAGCAATGCCAAACGGTATTTTCATGCGGACTGTTTTTTGTACATTCAAAAAGTTAACAAAGATACCTTGTGCAGTTTCTGGTCTCAGGTAGATCGTATCAGCACCATCTTCTTGAGCGCCTAATTTGGTGGCAAACATCAAATTAAATCTACGTACCTCTGTCCAATTAGTAGTACGTGCTATAGGGCATACAATTTTTTCTTCTAAAAGAAGTGCATGTAATCCTGCTAGGTCTTGCTTTTGTAACAATTCTTGTAACCTTGCTAAAATCTCCTGTGCTTTTACAGCGTTACCTTGAACAGCTAACTCGGCAGTGTGATTTTCTATGAGTACGTCTACTCGGTACCTTTTCTTTGAATCTTTGTTATCTACCATCAGATCTTCAAAGCTATCTACATGTCCAGAAGCTTGCCAAGTACGGGGATGCATCAAGATAGCAGCATCCATACCTACTATATTGCTGTGTAGCTGAGTCATGCTTTGCCACCAAAGGCTTTGAACATTACGTTTAAGCGCTGCTCCATATGGAGCATAATCATATACAGCTTGTAATCCTTCATAAATTTCACTAGAAGGATATATAAAACCATATTCTTTGGCATGTGCCACGATGGATAACAAACTATTAGGATGTGCATCCGACATAGATAACGAAGTTATAGTTCTTGCAAAGGTAGGTTTTGTAGGTTGATTTTAATATAGTTAACCCTTAACAATTCAAGTATGATTTAAAGGTTGGTTGATAAGAGGGTAGATAAATTACTTTTGCCC
>MKUM01000021.1 GCA_001897825.1 Candidatus Amoebophilus sp. 36-38 | reverse complement strand
TATCGCAACAAAACAAACAATGTACAATGAAAATTATTTAATAAAATCTTGCTTTTGAACACAGTTCATTGCGAGCCCCGATAAGGGGCGTGGCAATCCAGGTAAAAATCCTGACATGTAACTAGCAACTTGAGTTAATATAAGTAAAAATCTTTACCTATTTATTAGCTGAATCCTTTAACCATGCTTTTGCCTGATTCCAATAAGCCTTTAACTCTTCTACTGAAAGCTGACTGAGTTGTTTATTATCTAACCTAAGTTGGTGCTCTACTTGTTGAAAGCGTTTTATAAATTTTTGATTGGCTTTTTCCAAAGCCTTATCTGGGTCTACGTTTATAAAACGAGCATATGTTATAAGGGTAGCGAGCACATCGCCAAATTCATCTTCTATTTGTTCTTGTCTTGGATTAGTATTACTATGATTGTTCACTTCTTCGACTAATTCTTGGACTTCTTCCTGCACTTTTTCCCACGCCTGCTTACCTGTTTCCCAACGAAATCCAACCGAGGAAGCTTTGTCTCGTATACAAATGGCTTTAATCAAGCTTGGCAAGGATGCAGGAATGCCTTCTAAAATCGAATCTCTACTTTTTTCTTCTAATTTAATTCGCTGCCAATTTTTCTTTACATCCTCTGAATTTACTACTGTATGCGCATGTTCCTTTTGGAATATATGTGGGTGACGTCTTATAAGTTTATTGCAAAGTGTCTCGATACACTCCGTTAAAGTAAACTCATTATTTTCAGCAGCAATACGTGCATAAAGGAGTATATGCAACAATAGATCTCCTAGTTCTTCTTTGATGCCTGCTATATCCTCTGCCAATATAGCCTCAGAAAGCTCAAAAGTTTCTTCAATAGTCAAAGGGCGCAAACTACTCATAGTTTGCTCTTGATCCCAAGGGCACTTATTCCTCAACTCATGTAAAATACCTATAAGCTTATTAAACGCATCTAGCTGCGCTGCTCTATCTTTTTCAGTAAGGTTTTCCATAAGTTTATACATTAGAAAGCTAAATACAGAGGTGCTAACAAACAGAACTAGCCAAAATAAACCAATTGTTCCAGTAACTGTAAAATGACTTTAATCCCTTCTTCTATTAAGCATAGACATTAAATGTAACAATTCTGCCAAAGAACCTAAAGCAGCCAACACATAAGTCATAGCTGCCCACCATAATGCATCTTTAGCTATAGCATACTCCTGGCTGCTCACTACACCTTGCTGGTTTATCCAAGCCAAGGCTCTTCTACTTGCATCAAATTCTACGGGTAGTGTTATAAAGGCAAATAATGTTGTAATAGAAAATAATCCGATACCAATTGTTAGAGGTATAAGTGTGGTTCTAACAAGCAGAATACCTATCAAGATAATCCACATCATGTATCGTGAAGTAAAAGAAAATAGTGGGGCCATGGCAGAACGAACTTTTAAAAAGGCATAGCCTTTTGCATGCTGGACCGCATGTCCACATTCGTGGGCAGCTACAGCAACAGCGCCAGCATTACTTCCATTAAACACTGATTCACTTAAATTAACAGTTTTATTAAGAGGATTATAATGATCAGTCAAATGACCTTGGGTAGCAGTGATTTTTACATCTTCAATTCCATAATCATGCAACATTTTGGCAGCGACCTGTGCACCTGTCAGACCAGATCTTAACTGCGTGTTAGCATACCTATTCAATTTGAATTTTAGAATATAGTGGACTAATAGACTTACTAAAAAAATACCAATACTAATTAATTTCATAAAAATTCTTATTTATAAGCTTGCACTTTATATCTATATAAACTCTCTACAACATCCATGCCAAGTAAATATACAACAAGAGGACATGCCATAGACTTTCATCTCTAAATTTATAACTTATTTGACTATTAGACTTCTTCTGAAACCAAAAATTGGGTTCTCTGGGCAGGAATGAATTTGTGAGGAACCGGAGTTTACTTTAGTAAATAAATATGAAGAACCAATTACTGACAAACCCAGGGGATCCCAGGCGACGGTTTCGGAAGAAATCTATTTTATCCCTTGATCAGTCTAATCCAAATATAAGCATTTTTTTATCTGTAGGTTATAATTAAATTTATAGAAATTCGAATTTCTGTCACACAGCAAGCTATTTTTTTCACCTTACTACCAACAATTATGAAAATTGGACTTATATCAGATACACATGGCTGGTTAGATCCTAAAATACTTGAATATTTCAACTCATGTGACGAAATATGGCATGCAGGAGATATAGGAAGTTTAGAAGTTATACAACAGTTAGCAGACTTCAAACCTGTTAGGGCTGTGTACGGTAATATTGATGGAAAAGAAATACGAGCCATTTATCCTGAAAATCAAATTTTCACCTGTGAAGGGCTGGATGTATGGATAACGCATATAGGTGGAAGGCCGCCTACTTATACTCCCAAAATTTTGAAATATTTTAAGCAACGTACCCCTGATATATTTGTATGCGGACATTCTCATATCTTACAAGTTATGCATGATAAACTGCATCCTCCTGTATTATACCTTAATCCTGGTGCCGCTGGCAGGTATGGGTTCCATCAAATACGCACCCTATTACGTTTTGAAATACAGGAAGCTAAGATAAGCAATATGCAAGCTATAGAATTGGGGCCCAGAAGTTATCCAGTAATAAATAACTAAATTTAAAATCATGGAACTAATCGACACACACGCTCATCTGTATGATGAAGATTTTTTGCAAGACCAATCTCAGGTAATTGCACGAAGTCTGCAAGCAGGAGTTTCAAAAATCTTGTTACCTAATATTGATGTAAATACTATCGCACCTATGCTAGCACTAGAAGCTCAGTATCCTAATCTATGCGCCGCGATGATAGGTCTTCACCCTTGTTACATCCAAGAAGATGTTGAACTGCAACTATACCACATTGAATCTTGGCTAGCTAAGCGCTCTTTTATAGCCATGGGCGAAATCGGCATGGATTTGTATAGAGATAAAACTTACCAATCCTTACAGCAAGAAGCCTTTGAAACCCAGTTAAATTGGGCTAAAAAGTATAAACTGCCTATCGTAATTCACACCCGACAAGCCTTTAATGAAACCAAACGCATATTAGAAAAATACCAAGACGGTACGCTGAAAGGTGTGTTTCATTGTTTTAGTGGTAGCCTTGCTGAAGCAGCAGCAATTATCGCATTAGGATTTCATATAGGCATAGGAGGTATTACAACCTTTAAAAATGCAGGATTGGCTCAGGTTGTCTCTAAGCTAGAATTAAAATACTTAGTATTAGAAACAGATAGCCCTTATTTAGCACCTACCCCCTATCGGGGAAAAAGAAATGAGCCGAGCTATCTTCCATATATTGCTGCAGCCATAGCACAAAGCCAACAGGTAGATGTGGAAATGGTAGCAGCTATTACTACAGCTAATGCTAAGGAAATTTTTGGAATAAAGTAAACTTTAAGATTCAACATGCTACCCAAGAGGTTCCTTCCTAATAAACAGTCCCTTAGGTTTGTAGAGTAAATTTTAATTTTCATCGTAACCTCTCAGAGATCTCAACCTGGATCTCCGCTAGACATGCCTACGAGTTTGCACAAGAGTACGGTGCGGGGATGACCTTTAGATTTGTAGGTAATAAATATAAATAAATTACAGTAGCAGTTGTAGCTATAAGTTATCCACATGAGGGAGGTCCGGGGGGAGACTCATAACTTGAGAATAAATGTGAATAAAT
>MKUM01000020.1 GCA_001897825.1 Candidatus Amoebophilus sp. 36-38 | reverse complement strand
ATAATCCATATACGGTTAATGAATTTTATACGCATTTTGACAAAATTCCTTATACTCCTGAAACCATACCAAGTGCTGTTTTTTATAGAATAATACAGAAAGCTTCAAAATTACCTAAAGAATATTGGCCATATTTATCTAAAACAGCTATTACCGAAATAGATTTAATAGCAGACGACGTAACTGATGAAGATTTTTTAACTCTATGTAACTATTTAGTAGGCAGCAAAATAAGAGAGGTCTATCTACGCCATAACAAAATAACAGATGAGGGCATAAAAGAACTCATACAAGCAAAAAAAGACTTAAAAGGAATACAAATACACTTAAAAGGCAACAATATATCCAAAGAAATACAAGAAAGAGTTAGCGAAGCCTATCCAGAGGTAACGTGGGTATTTTGAATTTAATTACAATATGTATTTCCTCTAAAATTATTCCTTTCTTAATATTTCAGGCAGCCATTTTGGCTTTCTTTCTTTCTATTTGCTCTTTAAATTGTTTAAGCTTATCTTCTTTTTTTGCCAATCCTTGTGCTTTTTTAAAATAAATTAATGCTAAATCTAAATCTGGTGCTTTTAGTCCTCCTTGTGCAGTAAGGTATATTTTAGCTAGTCTATAGCAAGCTTCCTTATATCTTTTTGAATGATGGTTCTCTTCGTAAAATAAATATTCTAAAAGGTTTCTTTTGGCGTTATAATAATCCATAACATATGGTATTTTATAATAAATACTAGCCATTTTATAGTATGCCTCAGATTTTCTTTGGGCAGTTTTCTTAGAGGTTTTAAGTGATTCTTTTTTAATGTTATAAAGCTGCTCTAAATTATATAGCTTAGCTGCTTGCTCATAATAACTAAGTGATTGTTCAAAGTTTTTTTCTTTTTTATATAACTCCCCTAATCTAAGTTGCGCTAATGTATACCCTTTTTCTGCAGCTTCTTCTAAAAGTTTCAATGCTTCCTCTTTCAAATCTTCTTGTAAATAAATAATGGCTAACTTATATTTTGCTTTTGTAACTGCTTCATCTTCTAGTTTTATAGAAATCCTAAGTTTAGAAGCTTCTTGATAGTATTTTGTAGCTTCTTGTTTTTTATTTTCTTTCTCATACAGTTTAGCAAGTTTGTATTGAGCTGGCGCATAATTTTTTGTAGCTGCTTCCTCAAGTTTAGCTTTTCCTTCTCCTTTTTGTTGATCATTAGCTGAATATTTTAACATAAACCAACCTACTTCACCGATTGCTTCGAAATAATCACTTGATGGTGATTTAGGTGCGGGAGTTCGCTTCAAGTAATCAAGATAATAAGCATTAGCCCTTTGTGGGTCTTTTTGTACTTCCACACCTCTTCTAAACATATTAGCAAGTTTTAAGTTTTTGCTAGGTATTCTTGTTGCTAAATCTTCTAAATGTTTTATATCTTCTTCTTTTTGTTTTTGTCTATTTTTTAATTCTTCTTCTTCTTTTCGTTTCTTTTTTAAATAATCTATAGCTTGCGCAACAGCATCTATTCTATCATCATGTTGTAATTTTATATCTTTTGTATATTTACTAGCTTTCTCTGTTGGAGCTGGAGTAGTTTTGGTCGACGTACTTTGTTCTTTAAGAGACATTTTTATCATCTTGAGTTGATAGAAAAATTTATAGTTAAGATTTCCTTTAGTTTCTGAATTTATATCTGCTATTAATGCATCCTGGCTAATAATAAGTTGATGTGCTTGTAGCAATGGGCTTAAGCATTCTACAATTCTTTTTTCTTTACCTTCTTCATATTCTTTTGGTTCATTACCTGTAATTCTATTCAAAAATTCATTATGCGCTATAGAACTTGCATCTTCTACCTCTCTTATTTGGTGATGCCCAATAACTTCTGCTGAAATAGACTTAGCTTCTAGGTGCTCTTGTAGTTTTAATGGATAAGTGGCATCTATATTTGTTTCAACGTAGATATGGTTCACTTGATGTCTTCTAACGATTTCTACTATTTTATCTAACATCTCAGTACGACCAGGTAGTCTATGTTCTTTATTAGAAATATAGTCCCCACCTAGTCCTCCTATTTCCATAATAAAATAATAATCTTTATATCTTTTAACCACACAATAGCCCGTTTCATCACCACCTTTTTGTGCAAGATCAATAGCCATAACAGTATCTTCATACTCTTCTAGATTAGGAACTGGAAATAAAGATTCATATATATTATACCTAGGTACACTACCTCCCCATACAATCTTTTTAGGAGCTTTTTGAAGATCTAATTTCATAACAATTAAATCATGTAATTTCAGCTCACCATTTGCCCTTAAAAAAGTATCACTTCTTGTTTTAGCAATTTTTATAACTTGCTCTAATCTTGATTCTACAACTTCATCTGAACTAATATATTTTTCTGTATCTCTTAGACGTTCAAGTTGTTTTTGAGCTTTTATACAACCTAGATAAGCAGATTGTTTATATACATTAATGGCTTCGTTAAATTTTTTTATACTTTCTTCTTTTTTTGTACTTTTTAATTTTTCAGACTCTTTTTCTAGATCTGTAGCTTTTTGAAATAAACTTTCTCCTTCCTTTTGTAATTCTGCAACTAATTGTTTTGCTTCTGCATGGCCTTTATTTACCGCTCTTAATGCATATTCAAAAGTTTTCTCTAAATCCTTTTCTTCTCGAGACTTAAGAGCAAGTTCATATAGTAATTTGCCATCTTCTATTTGAGTTTTTGCTTTTGGTTGTTCTTGGCTAGTTTCCTTTTCATCTATACTCTCATCTTCTCCTTCATCAGATGGCTCTACAGGTATAAAAATTTGAAAATGTACTATTGCAGGATCATAATATATATAAACAACTTTGGTTGCATCAGCAGGTATAAATTGACGAATCATTATTAACTCTCCAGCTTTTTTAGGATTAGCTTGATAGATTTTTATACCTAATTTATTGATATATCCAATTGCATCAATAGATGTATAATTTCTATCTCTTCGATCTGGATCATCCCCCTCAACATTATGCATCATCTCCATCATTTTTCCTTTTTCTATGTGGTGCTTAATAAAAGCTTCAAAGGCTTTTAAAGAAAAAGACCTTAAATGTAATTTATTTAAAGCTTTTTCTTCCCTTTTATCTAGTGTAGCCCTATGCAAATGAGATGGAAGTTCACTTTCATCTATTCCAACAGACATTCCTATATTGCGCCATATTCTAAATTTAGAAATGTATTCATCCTCTCTTTTATATTGATCATAATCAATGATGTCTAATATTTCTTTAGATATATTTGCTCTATCTGTAGCTATTTCATTAGCTATCATATAACGAACAATATAGTTGTTTTTATTACTTCTTAAATTTTGAATTTGTTCTTTTATATCTAAGCCCGCCGCATTAAAGAAACATCTATTATCAACACCTGACACATCTCTTATCTTGAATATTTTCTCATCAATTTTATATGTTTTTGGAAATAAGTTTCTAGGATTGCGTGGAACTCTTACAATATCTAGATCTTTTTTTCTATTTTCTTTGATAGATGTAACAGCTTCATAATAATCCGCTGTAGTTAATGGATCATCATTATCTTCTTCTATTTGTACATGACTTTCTAAATCAAATTCCTCTTCTAATATGCTCCTAATTTCTTCTTCTTGCTGTTTAAAAATTTCTTGGATCTCCTTTTTAATTTCTTGTAGTAACTTAAGAGTGTCTTCAGAGTTGGGTTCATCTTTTGCTTTATTCAGCCATATTATAGCTTCCGCTAGGTCTTCTTCATTTTTTGTTTCTTCCCATCTCATATAATTTCTTCTTCCTACTTTGTATAGAGCTTTTGCATCTTCCTGCTCAACTAATTCTTTGTAATATTCTAGGCTCTCCGAAGTTTCTTTTGGATTATTGTCTTTTTCATCTGATAAAAATTTTAAACTTTCCGATATGTTCTGTTGAAGTACTAATAGTGCTTGGAAAGCCCGTTCTTTATATGCTCTTTCTGTATTCTTAAGTTGATCAGCTCTTTTCCCAATCTCTTGTGCAAGCTGGGTTATTTTAGCTATATCTTCTGCTATTTGTTCTTGAGAAGAAAGAGGCGTTGTTTTTTTAGCCTTTTTTTTAATGGGAGAACTTGCTGGACTTTTAGGTGTAGTTTCACTTTCTGTATCAGGACTAGATGGTGTATTAGAGGTGGAGGTACTAGCTTGCGGAGTAGTGGTAATAGAGGTTGTTGTTGTAGCAATGTCCGATGGCTGAGATGGAGCAGAAGAGGCTGAATTATTTGAGGGGTTGGGGTTCTCCAGTGGAGTTTTTTTTCTTTTCATACCTCCGAATCCTGTGTCATAAACTACAAAACCTTCTTTATCAACGGTAGGTAATATAACTCTTAAATGATTTTTTATAGGATT
>MKUM01000019.1 GCA_001897825.1 Candidatus Amoebophilus sp. 36-38 | reverse complement strand
TACTACCATTATTTGATATTTTAGAGATAGGGTTAACTTCCCTTAACCAAGGTAATTTTAACGAGAATTACTCTTTTTTAAGCTTTTCTATGGTCTCTTTAGATAACTCGGTTATTTCTTGGATAGATTTTATTGCATATCCCTTTTTTAGCATATTTTTAGCTATAGCTAACCTATTTTTTTCTATACCTTGCTGCATACCTCTTACTTCTCCTCTTTTTTCTATTTGACGAGCAATTGTTTTCATAATATCCTCCTTACTGATAAATAGTGTCTCTTTAAACAAAGATAGCAAATCTTCTTCAGAATGGTATGCTGGATTGAGTACATTCGTTGCATAATATAAGATAGCTTCCCAATAATCAGCCCCTAGAGGTGGAACACCCATATCTTTACCTAATATCCATCTTCTACATCTTTCTAGTTCTTCTCCCAGTATATCAAATAACTCTTTTTCTCTACTGTACTTAAATAACTTCTCGATTAAACTTATTATTCGATGACTTTCCAAATCAGCATCTGAAGTAGTGCTTAAGTTTAACACCTGAAATTTTGTGAACATGTCTAACTCTTTAGCTAGGGAGGGATCAGGAAAGTAGTCATATAGGTGAGTAGGATAGGGATAAGGCTCATTAATTTTGTAATGATAAAGGCAGAGATTGAGGATAAAACCGATATTTCTAGAGCTAGGTATAAACTTTTTGGAATTAGCTTTTTATTTAAGTCAGGAGTTTCGCACTTGATAAAGAGGCAAAAAGTTTTGTAGATTTATAAGTATTAAAAAATACTATGGGAAAACAAGATGGCACGCCATAAATGCACTAAAGAACTATATCAAGCATTTCTGCAAGCAAGTAGTGTCAGATATTCAGGTTTAGCATTGTCAGAGGTAAGTCCGTTCGAGTTATCACATGACAGTATTAGTCGCTGGCTAAGCCAAAAGGAATTACGACCACGCGATGTGTGGCAGAAAGCACAAGCCCATATAGACAAGCAAGCTCCCTGTTTGTTGATTGCTGATGATACTGTTTTGGATAAACAATATAGTAGCCACATAGAGCTTGTCCAATATCAATACTCAGGAAATGAACATGATATTATACCTGGCATAGGGCTTGTTAACATGCTTTGGTATGGACTTGAGCAAGAAGAAGCTATACCAATTGATTATCGTATTTATGATAAGACTACTGATGGTAAAACCAAGAATAACCATTTTTGTGATATGCTTAAGCTTGCTAAAAGTCGGGGGCTCAATCCAGATGCCGTAGTAATGGATAGTTGGTATTCAAGCTTAAAGAATTTGAAAACCATTCGCAATCATGGATGGATGTGGGTAACGACCCTACGAAAAAATCGAAAAGTAAATAGAGATGAGACTTTGGAAAAACTAGATATACCCGATGAAGGACGACAAGTTCACCTACGTGGATATGGCTGGATTACTGTTTTCAAGTTTGAGGCAAAAAATGGCCGCATTGATTATGTAGCAACTAGCAAAGAAAAGCCTAGCCGAGATCAGATAAAAGATATAATAACTGCACGTTGGTCAATAGAAGTTTATCATCGAGAGTTAAAACAAACATGTGGAATTGAGCGATGTCAGGCTCGTCACAGCCGTTCGCAGAGAAATCATATTTACATGTCTATTATGGCTTGGTTTAATAAACATACCCAGCGTATAAGCAAAAAGATATCTATGTACCAACAAGATTGGGAAGTTATCAAGAAGGGCATTGCTCTTGAAATAAAAAGTATTATGCTCGCTATTTAATTTTTAAACGCGAAACTCCTGTAAGTGTCACAACTAAGTTACAACTCTTACTAATTACTATATTCTTACATGGTTACAATTTAAAAGCTTAAAAAACATCTAATTTGCTTGCTTATTTAACTTCCTTATTTCTATACTAGCTTTTTCCACAGTTTAATCCTTGAGACATCCCTTTTATGCTACTTTTTCTTTTACACTTAACCCATATATCCTTTCGGCCTCACTTCCACATAATCGAATAATCCTTGCTCGTAATGGATTAATATTGCTAATATAACTCTGCTTTCCACTTCCTGTTAAGCCTTCTCCTAGATAAATAACCCCTATCCCTTCCATTATTTGAAAGATCCAGCGCAATGTCGGATTTTGTATCTCTTTCCCTAACTGATTGGGCATGCTCTCTTGCCGTTTTTCTAATTCTTGCCTGATCCTATACTGTCCTACATTATAGACCAGTAGCGTTAAGGTCATAACCATCATTAACGATTCTATCCTGCTAGGTAACTTTAAATATATGCTATCTACCATGAACCAGGGATCTTTTAAAAATCTAAAGCCCCCTTCCACTTTTTGTTGATCCTTATATTCTTCTAACATCGCCTGATCGGTATATCCCTCCTTATTCAGATCATTCGTGGCTAAGATAAACCGTCCTTTCCTGTTAAGTAGCTTACTTATTGCTTCCTTTTTCTCTCCTACTGTTGCTTTTATCTGATACCCTTTTATCTCTGTTTCCTCGCCTTGCTTAGGTTTGCCTCTCTGGAGATAACCTTTAACAACTTCTATTTCATAATTGATCTCTAAAAGCTCTTGCTTTTTTATTAGCTCTTTGATAGCCTTTTCTCCATCTTTTGAACATCCAAATACTTGTTTAGATACATGCCATAATTTTTGTTCCAACTGTTTTTTATCCTTTTTAAGCTTGTTATCTAGCCGCTCTTTCTCCCGTTCATAGCTTTGTGAAGAATAGACCAACATCCATCTTTGTTCTATTCCTCCATAATGGCTTGTATAGCTACTGGTCTTGTACCCTTTTTCCTGGCTTTGCCATGTAATACATTCTCCATCTTTTTCTAATAGCTCTCTAGCCTCTTTTATCGTCTCTGGTATACGGGTTAACCAAGTATAGCTATTCTCTTTCAATAATTTATCTCTAGTGTATAAAGCAGAATCTGCCACCCATTTAAATGTCTTATCTAACTCTATTTGCTTTTTAAAGCGCTCTACTTGATTAATACTCTGATGTAAGCTTGTTTTATCTGAACTATTCCCTGATAAAGGCTCCATACATATAGGTATTGCACTAGGCCCATTCACTACTAAAGAGAGAATGACTTGTTTAAGGTCTGGTCGATGATCTTTCGAATAGCCATGGGTAACTGATATAACTTGCCTTGGTTCCTCCCCTTCCTCTTGTTCCTCTTCTTCTTTTAAAGCTTCTTGCTCTTTTTCTACTTTGGGTCCTTCTTGTTCCTCTTGTCCTGGTTGTTGTTCTTGATTTTTATAACTTCCTTCTAAAGAGAAGCTAGTCGTATCTAGGTGGTTAACTAAACCTAATAGATCATTTTCTATAGCTATTTCCATAGCTACTTCCATAAATAGTTTACTGCTACCATAGGCGGATATATCATCCAGCGTATGAGCTAAAGTGTAATTGGTGATATCTTCAGCTTTAAGTGAAGGACTTATCAATCTTTCTATAGACTTGGATGAAAAGAAATGATGGGACATGTATAGGGTTCGGTTGGTATAGCCTAAACCATTTAAAATCATGGCTACTGTTCCTTGCCCTGGACTTACTTTACGATTGAGATTTACTGGTAGGCGTTTATCAATCCTTTGTGCAATTTTCAAATCTTTACAAATAGCTGCTACCAAACCATGATGATCCAGATTAGCTGTTGTTAAGCCAGCTTCCAAATTGTTTGGCAAACTTCGTTTTTGTGAGGCCATAATGATCTAAAAGTATCGAATATAGGTATTGCTTACTAAAGCTAATTCTATCTTTTCACTAATTCAAGAAATTAGCCAGCAGGTCTATAAATGTCGGCTTCATGAAGAGAATATAGTCCATTTTCAATGGCTACTCTTGCAACTATTTCCATTAAAAAGATTAATTTTGGTGTTATCATGGGGAGAGAAAAGTAATAGCAGGCATGAATTATAAGTGGATCGAGTGTCACGAGGAAACTCCTGGCACTACAACGCAATTAAATACTATCTAAACCATATACCTACCTGAAAGGTGCTTAGAATCTGGTAGTTTTTAGATAGTTGGGTGATTATGGCTGAATAGCTATTCTAGTAAAAGATACCTCAAATCCATTCAATAACTTTTCAAGATGAAGGGCACGTTCCATAGAATTATCTAGATAAAACCTCAACTCAGGAATAGTACGTAACTTATTGGCTAAACGTTTACCCAAAAATCCCCTGATCTTACTTTTTTGTTTTTCTAGCTCTTTAAGCATCTGAGGGCCGTTCTGACTTGGCATGAAGCTTATATAAACCTTTACAGCCCTAGTTTTATCACAAATATACAAGCTCGTAACTGTAACTAATACATGTCCGAATGAGCCGGCCATCTCTTGAAGAAATATTTCTCTTAAGTTTCTTAAAATTATACTAGCCTTTTGTAGTCTTTTTACGGATGTGCTCATATATGTGCATTTTTAATTGTTTCTTAGAGAATTCAATATATTTAAAAATTCTTTAAGATGCAAGGATGCACTACCTATAAGTACGCCATTTACTCCGGATATATGAATAAGATCCGATATATTTTTTGAATTACAGCTACCTCCATATAAAATAGAGATCTGATCCGCTAGCGTTGAATGATATTGGGTAGCTAAAATATCTCTGATTTCTTGTTGCATATCCTCTATTTCTAAGGGATCGGGTATTATGCCGGTACCAATAGCCCACACTGGCTCATAGGCTATTCTTAACTGCTGGATTTGTTCAGCCTTAAGATGAAATAAACTTTCACTAAGCTGTTCTCTTATAAAGCTATAATGTTGATTTTTTTCTCTTATTGCCAACTTTTCTCCACAGCAAAAAACAGGCTGTAACTTGGTACCAAGTATCGCATCTATTTTTCGAGCTATTAAATGGTTATCTTCAAAAAAAATTTGTCTCCGCTCACTATGCCCTACTAATACATATTGAATAGGTATGGATGCAAGCATAGGAGCAGCTATCTCTCCTGTAAAAGCACCAACTAGTTCGTAATGGCAGTTTTGAGCACCTAAATGAAGCTGAAGGCCCGGTGACAAGAGTCTACTTATACCTTCGAGATGTATAAAGCTAGGAAATAATATAACCTCGGTGTCAGGTATAGGATTATTCTCCAAGTAAAAAATGATCTCTTTGGCTAGCTGCAGCCCTTCATCAAAGGTTTTATGCATTTTCCAGTTAGCAGCAATAATTTTCTGGCTCATAGTAAGTTTCTAATCTAAATCCACTGCCATCGTCTTCCATGACACATATTGGTTTCTTTCTGAATCAAATTTGAGCAAAATAAATAACATCATCGAGAAAGACCACAAAGAAGACCCTCCATAACTAATGAAAGGCAAAGGTATACCTATGACCGGCAATAAACCAATGGTCATACCTATGTTAACAAAGAAATGGAAAAAGAGTACGGAAGCTACCCCATAACCATAGACCCTAGCAAATCTAATTCGTTGTCTTTCTGCTAGATAGAGTATTCTTAATACCAAGCCCATAAAAACAGTAATAAATAGTAAAGTGCCTACCCAACCATATTCTTCCCCTATGGTACAAAAAATAAAATCTTTACGTTGCTCAGGTACAAATCCATATTTAGTTTGAGTGCCATTTAAGAACCCTTTTCCCCAAAGACCTCCAGAGCCAATCGCTATTTTAGATTGTGTTAGATTCCAGCCAATACCTAGCGGATCGGTACCCGGATTAACAAGAACCTTTAATCTATTTTGTTGATGTGATTTCAATGCATGCTTCACAATCCAATCAAATCCTTCTATCAAACAGATACTACCAAAAGTCAAAGCAGACACCATCAAGATTCTTTTTATACTTTTCTTGCCACTACCTACGACCATGAGTCCAATACCAAGAGCAGCTATAATAAGATAGGTGCTCGGTATGAGTAAATTTAAAACCAAAATGCCCACGATACCCATCCCCAATGTAAACATAACAGCAGGCAAACCTTCTCGATAAAGGACAATAACAAAAACACTAAATACTAATGCAGATCCCACATCTTTTTGTAGCAAAATAAGGATAACCGGTATTAAAATTATATATAATACAGTAACTTGAGTCTTAAGCTGAGTAAGCTTAGCCGTAACTTTATCTAACCGCTTAGCCAAGGCTAATGTGCAAGTAAGTTTTACAAATTCAGTAGGCTGCACCTGTATCCTTCCCCATTGAAGCCAAGAGCTATGACCACCGACTTTTACGCCCCAAATTAAAGTACCGACTAAAAGCATTAAAGACAAGGCATAGAAAGTGTACGCCAGTGAACGATAAAACTGTGTATCAAAAAATAAAGAAATGACAAATAACATACCTGCACCCCCTATCCACAAAAATTGTCTGCCAGGACTGCTAGACAAGCTAAACAAAGCAGTCGTAACCCCTTTTTCATAACTAACTGCATAAATGTTAATCCAACCAAATATTACTAGTATTATATACATGGCTAGTAATAACCAATCATATCTTAACCATCGTTTTTTTTCCATCATTAATTTGAAAAATCTCCTTTTAGTACATAATTCTCAAACCAAGTACGGGTTACTTTACCTGTAAGATATTTTTCTAACATCAGGCCACCCATAGCAGCAGCAGCTCTTGAACCCCAACCGACATTTTCAACATAAACAGCTATGGCTATTTTAGGTTCTTCTAACGGAGCAAATCCCATAAAAACGGCATGATCTAGCCCATGGGGGTTTTCGACTGTACCTGTTTTTCCACAAACAGCAATATTTTTTACTTTAGCTCTCCAGGCACTGCCCTGTTCAACTACATCACGCATCGCTTCTACTAAAAAATCAAAATGTTTTTTATCAATCGCTAGCTCACTCCTTTGAATAGGTAGGACAACATTTTCTATTTTTTTAATCAGATGAGGCGTGTAATAATAGCCTCTATTAGCCATGATAGCTGCTAAGTTAGCCATTTGTAATGGCGTTACCAACATCTCCCCTTGCCCAATATCTAAAGAACGAATGGTAGAAGCTTTCCATCGTTTTTCTCCATAACGTAAATCATAAAAGTTCACATCTGGAAGATAGCCACTCTTTTCATTAGGAATATCTATACCTAGCTGATTATCTAATCCAAATTGTCGAACATAGATTAGCCACTTTTCAAGCCCTATTCGAGTATCTAAGTAAGTATCTTTGGAAACATGTTGATTGATAATATTTCTAAAAACATGATAAAAATAGGGATTACAAGAATATTGTATAGCTTGATGCAAATTGATAGGTGAAGGATGGGGCCTACAATTTATAATCTTTTTATTACAGGCATATATGGTGCTAGCATGTAATACCCCTTCTTGTAAACCAACAAGAGCTTGTACCAATTTAAAAATAGACCCTGGCGGGTACATGGCCATAGTAGGTCTATGGAAAAGCGGTGCTAAACTATCTTTTTCTAAAGCAGCAAAGTTATTACTTAAATTTTTTGAGGTTAGTAAATTAGGATCATAAGAGGGACTAGATATCACCGCTAATATTTCTCCTGTACTAGGTTCTATAGCTACGATGCTACCTATCTTATTTTTCATGAGCATCTCACCATACAATTGTAAATTACTATCTATGGTACTTGTAAGGTCTTGACCAGGAATAGATAAAATATCTAGCATACCTTCCTTGAAAGAACCCTTTTCCTGACCTCTGGCATCTGTAATCTTATATTTAGCCCCCCTCTTTCCCCTTAATAAAGGCTCATATTGTGCTTCTAATCCACTAATGCCTATTAAATCTCCCTGTTTGTAATAATTCGAAGTATCAGAAGCCATCTGACTAGCACTTATTTCTCCTAAATAACCGAGCGTATTAGCTAGCATTCCATATGGATATTTACGTACCATACGGGCTCTAATATAGAATCCGATGTAGTCAGACAATCTATCTTGTATACGAGCTAAGTCATCATGGTCTATGTTTTTAAGAAATACAGATGGGCGTATATAGGAATAACGTTTAGCTTTATTGAATAAATTTATAAATTCTGGTGCTGAAATATTGAAAATTTTACAAAAAGAAAGGGTATCTAAATTTTTTACAGCTTTGGGGATGACCATCAAATCGTAAATAGGATTATTGTATACCAGAATTTGATTATTTCTGTCATAAATAATACCCCGGTAAGGATACTCCTCGATTCTTTGTACAATATTCTTCTCGGCTGCAATTCTATACTCCGTGTTTAAAACTTGTATAAAAAAGAGCTTAACAACTAAGCTAACCCCAACAATTATGAAAATTAATTGGATAATATGGCTTCGAGATATATGCATGCCCGATTATTTCACTTGATATACGTATTACTTGCTGTTATTAGAAGCAGAACTTGGAAGAAAAAAATCAAAAAACAGCTTAAAATAATACTGAATGTCAACTGCGGTATTGCAGTAAAAAGAAGCATCATACTTCTTACATTCAAGCATAGTACTGTTGTATGATACATGAATAAAATAAAAAATACGTATACAAAAAATTTTCTAAATCCCATATTGCTTAAAGTAGGCCTTGTCGCATATTCACTGTCATTTGCGGCATAGGGCGGTAATATATGCAGTAAAAAATTTCTAAGATAAATTAGTAATACAGCAGCAAAAGTATGTACACCTAGACTATTATATAATGCATCTACAATAAGGCCCACAAAAAAACTTAATAATAATTGCAGCAGGAGATTGGTTCTTTTCCAAGGTAAGAATAGGAAAAAACCAACGTAAACAAAACAACTTGGCGTATAAACTGGTAAAAGATTCTCTAAGATAGCTATCTGCAAGCTCATATAGAGTATGAAATTGGTTAATTGTAACAACCAAAGATAACTTTTATTCATAGTAAGCTCTGGTAACTTGCTCTAAAGAATCTTTTTCTTGTTTTAAACTATTTGCAATCACATAAACATATTGTAATCCGCTAAATTCAATATTCAAATCTACTAAAATATCATAAAACAAAGACTCTTTGCTTAGCTCCACGCGACTTACTTTTCCTATAGGTATACCCTCATAAAAAGTAGCATTATATCCGGAGGTAACTACCTTATCTCCTACTTCTATACGTAGATGACGAGGAATATACAATAATTGCACTTGCAAAGGATTATAACCTGGCCAACGTATCGTACCCATTACTCCAGAAGAAGTGAGCTTCGCTGATATAAGTACGTCCGTATGCAGTAAAGAAATAATCGTAGAAAAATGTTTGGATACTGATTTTACTTTACCTACAATTCCTTCGCCTGTTATTACCCCCATACCAGGTTCTATACCACCGTCAGCTCCTTTATTAATGGTTATGTAATTTTTGGTATATACAATCGAATTATTGATTACCTGAGCAGGTATAATTTTAAATTGCTTGGGTATAGGCTCACTAACCCCATCTACAGGCTTTGTAATAGTTTCTAAAATTTGTTCCTTTAAAGCCGCATTTTCTAATAAAACTTGCTTATAAATTTTATTTAACTCCGGATACCGACGAACATTAGAGAAAAATTCATAAATAGTACCTATAACCAAGTTAGAACTATTAATTTTCTGCACTTTTTCATAGAAACGATGGTCAAAAATTAACGTTAAACTCACAAATTCCAACAACAAAAAAGTGAGCAGACTTCTATACGCATATAAGAACCTAACTAATCTTTCCATATCATAGACCAAGCTATTAGGGAACCAAGCAGAATTATGTCATCAACACACTTTTATAGGCTTCTAAGTTCTTTAGTGCTACTCCAGTTCCTCTTACCACAGCTTGTAATGGATTTTCAGCCACATGTACTGCAAGTTTAGTCTTTTGTGCTAGTCTTTTATCAAGCCCACGCAAAAGGGCACCTCCACCTGTTAGATAAATTCCAGCTTCATAAATATCTGCCGACAATTCAGGTGGAGATTCTTCTAAAGCCTTCAAAATAGCCTCTTCTATTTTAGAAATAGATTTATCTAAGGCAGGTATAATTTCTTGATAATTTACAGTTATGACCTTAGGTATACCGGACATGAGATCTCTACCACGTACTTCTAAATCATCTGGTGGGTTGTCAATATCTTTTTGAGCAGCTCCCACTGCAATTTTTATTTTTTCAGCAGTACGCTCACCGATAAGTAAGTTGTGCTGTTTTCGCATATATTCTAGAATATCTGTATTAAATACATCTCCAGCAACTCGAATAGATTGGTTGCATATAATACCTGCAAGTGCAATAACAGCAATTTCTGTAGTACCTCCTCCTATATCCACAATCATAGATCCCTTGGGCTCTTCTATATTGATCCCAATACCAATGGCCGCTGCTATAGGCTCATAAATCATGTATACTTCTTTGGCACCTGTATGTTCCGCAGAATCTTTTACCGCTCTTTTCTCAACATCGGTAATACCTGAAGGAATACAAATCACCATCCGATGAAATAAGGGATTAAATAATTTCCACTTACTATTATTGACCATCTTGATCATTCCCCTGATCATTAGCTCAGCAGCTTGGTAGTTTGCAATCACTCCATCTTTTAGTGGCTTAATAGTTTTTATATTTTCATGCGTTTTTTCATGCATCTGCATCGCTTCTCTACCAATAGCGATTACTTTATTTGTATTTTTATCTATGGCTATGATAGATGGCTCGTCCACAACAATTTTACCCTTACTAATAATAACAGTGTTAGCAGTTCCCAAATCAATTGCTAAGTCACTGTACAAAAAGTCTAAGATTCCCATGGAATTGAATATTTATTGTGATGTTTATATAATCAGATAGATCGTTGTAAAATTAAACTATTCAGAACTCCCATAGTACCATTCGAGTGTTGTCATTTTGCTTTCTCAATCTGGATCCCTGGCAGAGGTACCTACGAGTTTAAACAAAAATACGGTCCAGGGATGACAACTTACAATGTTTTTTGTAAATAATAATAGTCCTACATTAGCAAGCTTTATTCATACCTAGAGATCTGATTAGTTACTGTAAAATTAAACTATTTTAATGAGTAACATTTGCTTCAACAAACTATTTATTTCTTAGTAATTTATCTTACGCAACTAGGAGATTAGATTACTAACTTAACTTTGTAATTGAAAGAATACAAGCACTATACTACTCCCAAAGGCTTGGGAAAAAGTAAAAAAACCGCCCTGCAGAAAAAGGTGTTAAAAAATTTGCAGGGTGGCCGGCCAGACATGAGAACAGTTGGTATATAGTGATGGGCTGTTTCCGAATGTCTGGCCGCTAAATCTCTTTCATGCGTTGGACAAGCAGTGAAAGAAAAGAGTTTAGACTAATTGGGGGCAGTTGTAAATTTTAGCCTTTTTCTGCACAGCGGTGACTTTTTTGCTTACTTTTTGTGTGGCAGAAAAAAAGTAAGGCGTGCCGCAGGCAAAATTCACTTTAAACAAATAAAGCTTTTACTAAAAAGTTTTATTTAATTTCTTCTCGAGGGGGGAAATTAAGGTTTCAGTACCTTGTTGCGTAACATGTGTTAGTAACTATTTATGCATCTGCTTAACAGCAATTTATTCAACTTTTGCTAACTGAAGTTTAACCCCATCAAACATGCCATAAGAAAAATAGGTTATCCAATCTCCTATGTTAAAATAAATGCTACAATCATTGATAGATTTACTATAAGGAAAATGTAAGTGTCCAAATACGTAATAATCGTGATGATCGGTGGGCTCTACCATATCTTTACAAAATGTAAAGATATGGTCTTGTGTTGGTAACAAAGTATCTGATGACTTATCTCTTCTTCGATTCATTTTTGGAATATAAGCCCTAATTGAAGACTTAATATTAAAAGGCAAGTTCCTAAATACCCAATTCAATATACCACTACGATACATATACTTCTTGAATAAACGATAGGTTATACTTCTACCTACTCCATCCCCATGTCCTATTAAAAATTTTTTATCCTCAATATATAATTGGGTAATATCATCAAGAATATGAATATTAAGCTGTTTTAAAAAGGAATCCTTGATCCAACGATCATGATTACCAACTATTAAATAAACAGGTATATGAGATGCTGTAAACACTGTTAGCTTGCTTTGTAATTCAACAAATACTTCAGGAAATGCGCATTCAGCATCAAGCCAAAAGTCAAAAACATCTCCCAATAAAAATAAGGCATGTGCTTCTGGCAAAATGGTATCTAACCAAGCTAGTATTTTATTTTCTCTGCCTTCAGTAGATCTGGAATCAGGTATACCCAAATGAAAATCAGAGGCAAAGAAAACTTTTTTGTTCGGGGGTACAGCAGGTATGTAAATACTTTCAAAGTTAGATCTCATCTTAGCTAAAATATCGGTATCATACCAACAGGTAACGTTGACAATTTATAAAATTTTTACGACTTGTTCATCAAGGCTCCCCTTTCCATGGTCTGTAGATCACAGACCATGGATTCAGGACACTTATAGAGATACCTTCCG
The DNA here is from genome assembly GCA_001897825.1 of Candidatus Amoebophilus sp. 36-38. Lineage (GTDB taxonomy): Bacteria > Bacteroidota > Bacteroidia > Cytophagales > Amoebophilaceae > Amoebophilus. The sequence goes on along the minus strand of MKUM01000019.1, from coordinate 12,104 downwards.
TCAGCACACAACTAGGGGCTCTGGGAAGAATACAACTGAAAGTTTAGGAACCTTATACTTCAGCATCTTTTTCGAGTGACGCTGATGGCGGAGAAATGTAAGAAAAAGAGGAACAAGGTACACAAACATTCCTTACAGTTTGTATATGTTAAATCCCTGCCACAAAGGCGCAGCGATGGAAGAATTACCCATCGGAAATCCCTTTCCACCCTCAAAGAACTCATGGAAAATGTGTATATGATAATGAAATCCCAACTCGTCCGATTCAGTGAAATTTGGATTATCAGGTCTGTACACAAGAGAATTTGGTAGAGCTTCAGAGTTCCAAATGTCTTTTCCAATTTCGTTTTGTAGATTTACTACATAGGCACAATAGTTGTTTGAATCTACGCTGTCACTCAAACCAAAATCTCTTAACACAGCTTCCGACATCCAGCAATTTAACCCATGAATTAAACTCCATAATGGACGGATACATTGGTACGTTATTTCCCCACCAGAGTAAACTAGCTGCTTCCAACCAAGCCCCTCTATAAGCCCTCGAAGCATCTGATGGCTTTCTCCCCCACTAGTTTGTCAATGCTTCGAACAAGTCTCTATTATGTTCATAGATTTTGAAGCTTATACAGGGCGCTCCATCCTTCCAAGTTGTTTTAAATTCATTGAGCATCGGTTGTTTCCCCCCTATGAACTTCCGATCCCTTTTGTCAAAAAGAGCTGTTCCAGCTGTAAAAAAACATATTTTAAACCAATTCTCGATGTACGCTAGAGCCTGTTCTGACTTATAACTGACCGTAAAACTAAATCCGACACTACCAAAATTATCAAAATCGATTTCGAAGCCACTATCTAAGAGAGCCGTTTGTAGTTTTCCCATCATTCCATTTCTCCAAAAATAGTTGTCTTTGAATTTTTGTACTTCAAGCTCTTCCAGGATCCTATTCTTCCGATAAACCCCTACGGGAACAGCGGCCCAAGCATATCCACTAAAGTTAATATTGTCTTCTTCAGGATTCCAGACCACGTTCTTAATACAGAACTGAGGGGCACCGATATTCCTTTGCTCTACAATTTCGAAGTACTGCAGCAAATCATTACACACCTCAGACAAGTTAGGTAAGTTACCCGATTTCTTATTTTTTTTCTTATGGCTACCGCTTTTACCCCTGCAAACCATATTAATTATTTGCTCCCTCTTGTACTCCACGCTATCACTTTTATCCATGATGACGGACATAGTGGGTACTAAACTGCTTATAATTATGTGTAATATCTCTACACTTTTCTCTGGGAAGTCCGCATTAGCATTCTTTGTGTAAGCTAACTCATCACTAAATAATTTAAAATACATCATTATTTCGTCTTTGGTCCGCTTCGGCCAATTCACTCCTTCAATTTTAGTCTCTAGATGCGTACTATATTCACGTAGAATTTCCCAAAAACCTTCCTCCGACCAGTTTTCTTTCAATTCACCAATAATACGATCAAACGATTTAATGAACAAAATTCCCTCTTCCGTCCTATTTATATTGGATATGCCATCCTCAATAATATTATTGGACGTACTCCTCATGTATTGCATTGTAGTTGTTATTTAAAGGTTAGAATAATTTGAAGAGATTTTGATAGGTCATCACTCATTTTTCTTTCGAGTTTATTAACCTATTCTTTATATATATATTACGTAAAAATTCTGAAAAATCAAAGGGGGAATTACTATCAGAATCCGCTGTAAGTGACGCTGATGGTAGGTAAAATATATTTAGAATGCTTTCATAATAACCAAAAATTTGGTTCTCTAGATAGGAAAGAAACTAGTGAGAAATCAGTGTGTGGTGTTAGAAGTTATCTCTCGACATTCAAATTGGACTGCCAGAAAGAAACTTCTGGCAGCAGCAGTAGTTTTTGAACAATTATCGGCTAATCCAAGAGACTAAGAGTGACGGTTCTGAAAGGGATTCTAGTTTTCCCACAAAAACTGATCTAATTCAATAAGCTGCTCCTCGAGTTCCTGTGAAGCATATAAGCTTTGCTTAGGTGTCTTATTGTAAATATCTTCAATTGCCTTGTCATCAGGATTGTCAATCTTGGTAATTCTAGAATCAAATAGCCTTAATTCCATGGCTTCCGTCAATTTTATATTAGCAGCACTATTCTTTACATTTACCCACAAAGCCTCTTTAGGTTTGCTATCAAAATAGGCAGCTAAATCTTTATATCTAAATGTGCCTACAGTTTTACGAAGTCCTGTAGGAAATTTTTCTGCAGGAATAATTAGCTTGATTGTTTGTATATCGTAAATAAAAGTAGCACTTACCTTATTGAAGATCAGATCTTCTACAAGCTCAAGTGTTGTTATTTCATTAGGTAAAAATTCTTCTACTACCACCTCTTTCGCCTTTTCATCTTTTTTATCTGATGTTGTAGTTTTTTTATCATCCCACCCACTATCATCTGCAAATCCTAATGCTTTTTCATGTGCTGACAATGCTTCGTGCTGTGGAAGACGTAAATTTTCAAGAAATTCTTCTTTAGTCATCTTCTCAATTAATTTTTCGTCTTTATAGGGAACTAAACGTCCTTCCTTTACACCGTCTATAATAAACTTGGTGATTTCTTTATTTCTTGAAAAGAAAGGTTTATTTTTTCTTTCTTGTAGATAGATTTCTCGCCAGATTCTTTTCTTAAACAAAATATTCGGCACTGGGATAGGATTCACAGAGTTTGGGTTATATTCTAAATATGGATTATTGATATCCTCTTGCTCTTCATCAAGCACCGTCTTAGCACTTGTATGAGAGCCTGAAATATTCCCTTCTTGACTATTGTTTGGATCAGGCACTTGGGCAGTTACTTTTTGGGGTACACTATCCAGACAGAGCATACTTACTAAAACTATTGACAATCGAGTAAACAATTTCATAACTAGGTCTAATTTAGTTTATTGGTATATTATGAACAACAGTACCGACATTGACGGTCTCTATCTCGTCTTTGTAATTCAATCTTTCTACTTTTTTTATTTCAACCACAATCCTATCCCCTGCTTGGGCTAAAGAAGCAAAGTCGGTTAAACTAATCTCCTGAGCCGTAACCTTTTTAATCTGAATAGGGCGGCTACCTCTTGCTAAAGTTACTTCCCATTCTGCTACTCGATAACGTGCATCTTTAGGAAGGAAAGATTTGAAGCTTTCATCAGGAATAGCTCTTATTTCTAATTTCCTAGGACCTGGTGCTGGTACACCTTGTCTTTCGTTAATTAACTTACCTCCTGCAGTAAGCTGTATTTCTGGTCTAGGTATCGTTCTTACCTTAAAGGTAATAATATCTAGGAAACTGCCATTATTATAGACACTAACTTTTACTTCCGGTGCATTGGGAATAAGCGTAACTAGACCTTTCCCCTGACCTGGTATAACGGTAGCACCTTCTGCAGTAAATTTGGGATTATAATTGATACCTAAAGCTGGTACGTGTATATTAAGTTCATTACCAGCATTTAAATATAGTGCAGAAACTGCTGCAGATTGTACTTGTATAACTGGTTTCGCAACAAAGTATTCTATTTCCTTAATAAAAGTAGAATCTCCTCCTGGTACTTTCAATTTAATAGCAGCTTTAAATGTTTTTTTAGCTAATCCGTTTTCATCATATTTACCTGGTGTTGCCAAGAAACTGATTTTACCTATTCCTGAATCAACTGGTATTTTTTTATTGTCTATAGACATTTCGGGTTCAAATACAGATGAAGAGGCTGCTAAAAGTAGCTCCGCATGATAGTTAGAACCAGCAGCTACAATATTCGACTGTGGTTTTACAAGGGGAAAAATCTTATCGAACTTAACATCATCGGCACCTAATTTCCCAGCCAGTATTTCAAGAGCATCTGATTCTGCATATACAACATCCGTCCCAAATTGACTTAATGTGGCTAAAACAGCACCTAGAGGAGTTTTGTCAAAGTTAAGCGTAGCGAAGCATTTGTTGCGCTGATTAGGGTCGTTTTTAAACAATTCACTATCTTTAGCATCCAAAGCTATATCTTTATACTCTTTCCCCATGGTTTTAGTTAAGTACTGCATATAACCATTAAGTAATTTTTTTAGTTCGTCAGCCTTTTTACGATTGCACATGAGCTGAGCTACCCCCGAGTCATCTTTAACACCTTTAGGACGGCCTGTTCGTGGATCTTTTCCACCGGTCAATTCGATCAACTCATCTTTAAGGCTATTTATATAAGAAATAACTTTATTGCCTTCTTGCTTGATAGCCAAAGCTTTTTCTAGTAACTCTACATCCTTAAGTCTATTACCAGTCTCTTCTACGGCTGTCCTAATGTGGCTAAGCCGTATGTTATTTTCTGCTTCCTGCTTTTGAATACTTTTTTCTAAACTTTTGTTAATTAAAATGAATTTGTCCAACACACTACTACTCACCTGTAGGGCTAACAAGGCAGTGAGCACTAGGTACATCATACCTATCATCTTTTGCCTTGCACTCAGTTTCTCTCCTGACATAGTTTTGGTTTTATTTAATCAATTAAGAAATAAAATTATTAGCTCTTTAAAGCCATCAGCATATTGCCGTATACATTATTGAGAGAAGCTAATTTCTCATTTAATTTAGCAAGCTCTAATCTAAAGTTTTCTGTTTCACTACTTGCTTCTTGTAACTGGCTCATAGAATCAGTTATATGCGCATACATGGATTTTGTTCCTTCAAGCTTTTGGTTCATTTCTTGAAGCACATCACTGTAAGTAAGGTTCGCGCTGTTTATTGTTTCTGTAAGTCCTTGAATACCTTCCTGGAAACTCTGAGCATTCTGTCCCAATGTATGTAATTCATTCATAACGTTAGCTAAACCAGTGTGGGCTGCATAGATGTGCTCTAAATTTTTCGAGGCTTTTTCTAAGTTGATGGTATATTTTTCTGTAGCCTGAACCGTATTAGTGAGATCTGCTATCTGGGTAACTGATTCAGCTAAATGTTGCATTCCAGATCCCAACCTTTCTATCAAGGGAGCATCTATTTTAGCTTTAGCTAATATCTCGTCCAATTTTTCACTAATTGAATCTACAGGTTGCATTTGTTTCCTAGAAACAGTAAACGTACCATCGTAATCTTCTTTAAGTTCTGGATAAACCTTGGTCCAATCTGTTTCTTTAGGTGCGGGTTCGAAAGAGCTTAAAAAGAATATGATTGCTTCTGTAGTGAGTCCTACCCCCAACATCAAAGCACCTCCTGACCAGTTAAGCAATTTAAACATAGCCCCAGCGATAACTACAGCAGCTCCAATACCGTATATTTTAGGCATGATAACTGTATAAAATTTATTTACCCAACTATTATTTTCACTACTCATAATTCTAAATTTATTGATTGATTAATTTTTTAGTATACAAATGAAGTTTATCTAGCCGAATCCTGTGGTCCTATGTAAGGAATAACACATCTGAATCCTATATAAGATCTGGTCGAATCTTTATGCTCATAGTCAATCGCACCTGTTTGTAAAAAACGGGATATATCTTTCCAAGAACCTCCTTTTATAATTTTCATGGGTTGCGTATCATTTAGATATATTGGATCTAGATCCCAAGTTTTAGATATAGCAGCAGGATTATAAGCATCTAATGTCCATTCTGCTACATTACCGGCCATGTCATATAACCCATAATCATTAGGAGCGAAGTGGGTAACAGGAGAGGTATAAGCATAACCTATTTCACTTATTTTTTCACTATAGCTACCTTTACCTGATTTAAAATTAGCTCTCAAACTCCCTTCATGATCTCTTACGTAGGGTCCTCCCCACGGATATTTTGCTAATTCTTTTCCTCCTCGAGCTGCATATTCCCATTGGGCAGCACTGGGTAGGCTAAAGCGGGGATAGGGTGGCAATCCTTTCTGTTCCCTATTTTCGTTAAGATACATGGTACGCCAATCAGCAAAATATCTAGCAGACTCCCAAGAGACTCCCACTACAGGAAAATCATCAAATGCAGAAGATTCATGATAATCTGTCAAAATTATATCGGCCATGGTATTCTCAAAATCCTTATGCCAAACATCTTTATCGGGTTTCAATTTCTCTATAAATTCTTCAGTAAGCATCTCTTCTACCTTATCTCTTTTTCGGGGGTTACCTTCTTCATCAAGTTCTGCATTTCCTTCAGCAGCCTCATTTTGCAGCTCTTCAAATCTATCTGATACTTTCTCTATAAAGTTGCGATATACAATATTGGTGATTTCGGTATCATCCATGAAAAAAGGACTAACCGTCACACTTCTATTGGGGCGTAATTGATTAACTATATCCCCATCTACTTCCCCCATCATAAATGGACCACCTGGAACAAGTACCATACCTATTAGAGCTTCCATAGCCTTCCACGAGCCGCTCCTTACAGCTTTCAATTCACCATGATCATCATGGGCTGCACCAAATAAGGTACAACCATGCATTGTTACTATTAAAAAGAGGAATAAAAATAACGACAAATAACGATAAGAAAACACTAAATTTTTTTTCACTGATTCCATGTTCGATGAAGCTTCGATTAGTTTGAGTACTTTACAGCTATAAATTTAACAAGCAAGTAATACTATTTTGCGGTGTTTGAAAATCTCACCTTTGCATCTTTAATAATATATCTAATTTACGGCATGACTCCAAAACACAATCATGTAATTTTAGTGAGTAGCCAAATGTTGAGCAAAATTCTACAAGTTTTAACTTTAAAGAATTACCTTCGCAAAGTAAAGAAAATATTTACTTAAAAAAATGCTTAAGATTAAAAAACTAAATTATCCAAGTAATGTTCTACTATTTTTTCAAGTATATAGATGATCTTTTTCATATACCAGGTATAGGAGTATTTAAATACATTTCCTTTAGGGGGGCTAGTGCCGCCATCCTCTCTTTACTTATCAGTATTGTTTTAGGAAAACGCTTAATAAAATTTTTTCATAAGGCGCAAATCAAAGAAGAAATAAGAGAACTCGACCTCACTGGCCAAACAGACAAAGCACAGGTACCAACCATGGGAGGAATTATTATCATAACAGCTACTGTTGTTCCGACCTTGCTTTTTGCTAAACTCATCAATGTATATGTCATTTTACTTGTAACAGCTACCTTATGGATGGGCTTGATCGGATTTTTAGATGATTACATCAAAGTTTTTAGGCGCGATAAAAAAGGATTAGCAGGAAAATTCAAAATAGTTGGGCAAGTGATTTTGGGAGCCATTGTTGGAATTACGCTTATCTTTAGAAGCGACGTAGTAGTTAGAGAATTCGATTCGAATATCACCATCATAGAAAACGGAGAAGCAAATATAACTGACTACCAAGATGTAAAAACCACGAAGACAACGATACCTTTTTTAAAAAATAATGAATTAGACTATGCTAAAGTTATTCCTTGGCTAGGACCTAAATATACCTGGATCATATATGTATTATTTGTCATATTTATTATAGCCGCTGTTTCCAATGGTGCGAATATAACAGATGGTCTAGATGGGTTGGCTGCGGGTAGCTCAGCTATCATAGGTACTACTTTAGCTATTTTGGCTTATGTATCAGGAAATGTAATCTTTTCGAGATATCTGAATATCATGTATATCCCCGATTTAGCTGAGCTGACTATTTTCTGTACAGCTTTTGTAGGTGCCTGTGTGGGATTTCTATGGTACAATACATACCCAGCTCAAATTTTTATGGGGGACACAGGTAGCTTGGCTATAGGAAGTGTCATTGCCGTATTGGCGATCGTTATTCGTAAAGAATTACTTATTCCACTGCTTTGTGGTGTATTTCTTATTGAAAACTTATCCGTCATTATGCAAGTGGGATACTTTAAATATACTAAACGTAAGTATGGAGTAGGCAAACGTATTTTTAAAATGTCTCCTATACACCATCATTTTCAGAAATTAGGACTTCATGAGGCCAAAATTGTTACCCGCTTTTGGATTGTGGGTATCGTACTGGCTATCTTGACATTACTAACCTTAAAACTAAGGTAGTGCCACATAAAAATTTATATGACTACAAATAACATACGTATAAAAGTTACTGCAAGGGCGCTCATCAGCAATAAAACTCATCTACTTATGACTTGGTTACCAAGAGAGCATTTTTTTTGTTTACCTGGTGGTGGGCTTGAAGTAGGTGAAAGTTTAAAGGCATGTTTGAAACGTGAGTTACAAGAAGAGCTAGGATTATATGCTGAACCAGAACAACTTGTAGAATGTCTAGAGGAACACTATACGGATAGAGGCCATCCTTATCAAGAATTTTTTTTGTTTCGCGTAGAAGGCCTAACAAGTCTTTTAGAGCAGGCACCTATATCGAATGAACCACAACTACAATTCCGTGTGGTTCCTATTGCAGAAATATCTAATTTACCAGTTTTACCTCGTGGCTTAACAAAATTTATGAAAGATTACCAGCAACAATTAGGTTATATTTGTATGATGCAAGACGGAACAATTTGTTCTTAACTCTTTACTAGTTCAATCATTCCATGACAGAAAAAAGAATACCACAGTTGGTTAAAGGTACTCGCGATTTTGATCCAGTACAAGTTGCTCAAAGAAATTACATATCCAATATAATTCAACAAGTTTATCGGAAATATGGATTTGTTCCTTTAGAAACGCCATCACTAGAATATCTATCTACTTTACTAGACCAGTATGGACAAGAAGGAGAACAATTAGTATTTAGAGTACTTAACTCAGGAAATTTTTTAGAGGGAATTACCCCAGACGAATTTCCTCAAGATTACAAACGTTTATTACCTAAAATAGCTGAAAAAGGCCTTCGCTATGATTTGACTGTGCCCTTAATGAGGTATATAGCGATGCATCATCATGAGCTCACCTTTCCTTTTAAACGGTATCAAATACAGCCAGTCTGGCGTGCAGACCGACCTCAAAAAGGTCGTTTTAGGGAGTTTTATCAATGTGACGCAGATATAGTGGGCACTTCATCCTTACTAAATGAAGCAGAGATTTTGGTTATGGCTTATGAAGTATTACAAAAGTTACGAATCACTGATTTTAAAATATACTTAAATCATAGGTCTATTCTTAATGGAATTGCTGAGCTTATGGGTGAATTAAATCGTGTAAATGAATTTTGTATCTCCATAGATAAACTAGATAAAATTGGAAAGGACAGCGTAATACAAGAATTAATTGAAAAAGGATTTGCTAAAACTGCTTTAGAAAAATTTGCTTTTATTTTTGATTTTCAGGGAGATAATAATTTAAAACTGGAAATACTTAGTGAGCATTTAGCTGGTAGCAAAGTAGGCCTTCAAGGATTACAAGACATCCAACATATACTCCGTTATATAAAAGAAATGGGTATGAATACGATTCCTATTAGCCTAGATCCAAGCCTAGCTCGAGGTCTTGCTTATTATACAAGTACTGTTTTTGAAATAAAATTACCATCTATTCAGATAGGCAGCATAGCAGGTGGAGGTAGATATGATCAGCTTGCTAAAAATTTCGGCGTAGATGGCCTAACGGGCGTGGGGCTTTCTTTTGGTGTGGATAGACTACACGCAGCCATCGAAAATTTAGACTTATTTCCTAAACAAGTTCACAGTAGCACACAGGTTTTATTTACGAATCTAGACGACGAAGCTGAAAAGATAGCATTAGGACTTTTAACAAAAATAAGAAGCCATGGTATATCAGCAGAGTTATATCCAGAACAAAGCAAATTAAAAAAACAGCTAAACTACGCGAACAAAAAGATGATGCCTTTTGTAATAATTATTGGAGAAGAAGAAAGAAGCGTTGGCAAGTTGATGCTTAAAGAAATGGAAACAGGCAGTCAAACTTTATATACACTAGATGAATTAATTAACTTTTTGTTGGGTTTAGAAAAAAATGTATAACTAGATTTAAGTAGGTTTTGGGTGTCGGTAGTGGCTCCTGACACCACAACTCCGGTTTCTCACAAATTTCTTCCTGCCTAGCAAACAAAATTCTTGGTTTCGAAAACTTTCTAATGATAGACAGGAGAACCTGACTCTAATCGATATCCCCCCATCTTATAAAATCCAATTTCTATAAGCTCATCGTTGTAAGCAGTAGACCAGCCGACCTACTAAAAACTTCTTACTTAATTTAAATAAAAGAAGATATATAGCCGTGTAGTTAACATATTGGACTGAATAGCTATACTTATAAAGCCAATCCCATCATACAAGACAAATAAAAAAACTAATACGACATTTTGACATTACATTAACTTCACATATGCCAAATGGTCCAATATTTTCACACTTTTTTGAAATATAATTTGTTTTTAAAAACAATTGTACTTATTTAGTATCGCCGTGATAAACACGAGCTGTATTAACCTCAAGGTTAAAGTTTTTTTACTATAAATAATGTTTAATCAACTATTTCAATTAAAATACTATGGAAAATAAAAATAAATATTTATGGATTTTGACCTTGATCAGTTTAGTATTAGGGTCAACTTTTACTAGCTATGGGAAAAATCAAAATGAAGAATCTAAAGAACAACAGGAACTACGTATGGATCCTATTAAAATTACTGGGGGAGCAGAAGTTGCAGCGGCACATAGCATTCTTCTAGACTATCCAGCAAAGACTGATTTTACACCTTCTTTGATACACATGAAATCAAGTAATGATTTAGTTAATGCTGTTTCCTTTGATACTGGTGTAAAACTAGGTTTTGAAACAAAATTTTATGTTAACGAGCAAATTACAAAGGCTGCATTGCAATTTGCAGCAGATGCAGAAGCAGTTAAATTGTCAAAACTTTATTTCGAAACCGGAGGATGGTCAATCGGTCTAAAAGAAAACAATTTCTGCAATATAGCTGTATTTAAACCAGTAAAAGTTGTTTTATTAGGCTGGACAAAGGAATTTAATTCTAATATTACTTTAGGAATAAGTGCTGAACAAAGTAAAAAATTTGCATTATATCCAACAAAGAAAGAGGATGTAATAAAAAAATCCGAATTACAACCTAGAGAAGACTTGCCGGCTGCTAGTGCACGTGTAGAATACAAATTAGCAGATAAATTTGGATGTATAGAAGTCAGTGGATTAGCAAGACCTTTGGGAACTTATAATAAAAACACAAGTGATACGGAATATAAACTTGGTTATGGGGTTAACCTAGGTACCAAGTTAAATCTAGTCCATAAAGTTGATAAACTCACTTTTAATGCTGTATTTGGGGAGGCCATAGGTAACTATGTACGTGATTTAAAAGAGATGGCTGAAATGGAAGAGAATACGGCTTATGTTAAAATCACTCCTGCAGGGAAAAAAGAAACAGTACCTCTCAGGTCTGTAGGAGCACACCTATGTTATGAACATCGTTGGACCCCTGCATTCCGCAGTATTATTGGTGGTGGTATAACTACTATCTTAAATGGAGAAGATAAAGAAGATGATAAAAAAAGACCTAACGCTTATTTTATGGGATGGTATGGTACTGCAAAATTGATGTACTACCCAATTAAAGGAGCAGGCTTGGGAGTTGAATATGGCATTGGTATGAGAACTAACTCAAATGAGACTACTAGCCCACTAGCAAATCACATAAAAGCTTTAGTTGAATTTAAATTTTAATATTAAAGGCTAATATTTCAATCTTCGATTATATTTATAAACCCCAAGCTAATAGCTTGGGGTTTATTTTTTCTTGTATCTTATTATAGATTTTCTTGCGATAAGAATACTTCCTAGGAATACTTCAATAGTATTTCTAATCCCTTATAAATCAGCTATTTAGAATTAATTAAAGGCGATCTCATCTTCAAATTAGCCCCCTAGTTTCGTCCTGTCCTTAAGTGTGTGTTAGGGCTGCCCTGACACCACAATCTTCGTGTGTAATTAGAAATTTTCTCCTGGCAGTCTGATTCGAGTGGCGGGGGCAATTCCCACCACCATGACTCCGGCTTCCCACAAATTTCTTCCTGCCTAGATAACCCAACTCTTGGTTTCAGAAGAAGTCTAATTGTTTGATCCCGAATAATTATGGTTATATTAGTAGCAAGCTTATTATGGATAAAAAAGGAGTAAAAAAACTAT